>NZ_VPEG01000105.1:0-2494 GCF_013417275.1 Acinetobacter sp. YH16038
ACCCTAAAAAAGACCTGAAAGACCTCAAAAACAGCCCAATTTCAGACAAAGAAATTAAACAGGGTATTGAGAGCTTTAAGGCTGATTTTGACAGCTTTAAACAGCTTGCTTTGGAACAGTACAAACAACAGCAGAAATTAGAAAGAGAGCAACAGAAAACAATGAAGTTTAGAGGGATGAGCCGATGACACCTGATGAAAAAAAGCTATATGCACTAATGGCAGTTGCAGAACAACAGCAGAACCTCGTCAATCAGGCCGTTAAAGAGCTTCAAATCACGAAAGAACACATTCAAAGCACTATTGCTGGGCAGACCCACCATACTGTATCAAAATCGCTAAATACGGGCTTACAGGAGGGTACAGCGGAGCTTATTAAGACCGCTAAAGCACTTGGACGCTTGAATAATTCAATTGAATCAGCCCGTGATCAGTTGTCATGGAAGCTCATTACCATTGTTCTAGGCATCTTTGCCATTCTGATGCTTGGTATCATTTGGCTGTTTAGTGTTTATATCAAACCTTTAGGCAATATCCCGCAGATCGAGAGCCTGAGACAGCAAGGCATCCAGTTTGATATTGGAAGTTGTAAAGTTGATGGAGAATCTAAACCGTGTGTCCGAGTGATGAAAAAGCAGTGCGGATATGGAAAAAATGGCGATTTTTGTGTCATAGACCCAAAATAATAAGAATATTTCTTATGCTAAAAGAAAATTCTTACTTAATTTCAATTCTACGAGAGGAAAAGGGGTAATCATGCCATTGATTGAATATTACGGCTTGTTATTTGAATGGCATGACCAAAAAATGGATTTAGTCTACAGAGGGCGTGAAATTACGTTCGAAGAAGTCTGTAGTATTTTCCTTGATCCTGCATTGATGTCTTTTGATGATGTAGGACACTATGACGAACAACGACTAATATCAGTCGGTTTAAGCAATCGTGGTAGACTATTAACAGTGGTTTGGGTTGAACGTGGAGATGTTGCGAGAATAATCACTGCATTTGAACCATCACATCACCAAAAGCGGAGGTACAGCAATGCAAAATGAATTAGAACGCTATAAAAATTTTGATCCTACCAATGCCCCATTGGTTAAACCTAGTTTTGTGAAAAAATTACAGGAACGTCACGCCATCGCTCAAGCAAAGGCTTTTGATGCTGATGTGGTGACATGGTTAGGTTCACAAGATAATGAAACAAAACAACATATTAACGATATGGTTCGCCATATTATGGCATTGAAACGTACTTAATTAGGTATGACCTCCCTTTTTTGTTTTAATGTTTGATTGATTAATTAGAAAGCTCATTTGGTATTCATACCAAATGAGCTTTTACTTTATAGTTTTTGAAGGATACGCCGTGGTTAAGGAAGTTGTTATGTTGAAACATTCAAGTTTGGAAAGAAAAGAGTTCAAGCATGAAGAACTTGCACTAATAAAAAAACTTGATTTCAACGATATTGAGATTATTAAGCCTGATAATCTTGGACAAATCTTAATTTGGACTTCTAAACTTGCTGAATATCATCATGCTCAATTTGTTGAATTTAGTCATAAGTTAGATATTGTTGATGAAATAGAAGAGCGAGAAGAGATTAACAATAAGATTAATTTTTATAGAAAAAGTAGAGTTTTAGAGAATCATATCAAGGATTTCTATCTAAAAAAGCTATTGGATCAAGGAGAAGCGACAGTAAAGGGATATATCAAACATCCGATTAAACAGGATACAAATTACGCTGTAATTTCTTATCACGGATATCATTTTGTTAGTTTTGCTACTCCAGAGATTATTGAAAAATTTCCCTTACATTTTATTGATTTTGTACAAAGTGAAACACCAAAGACATTAGCAGATATACACTCTGATGAAGCTGTACTGCTATCAACGGTTAAGAATTTTATAACGCCCTTTAAAGAACAATATAAAAAAATAAAGAGTAAAAATAAGGAGATCAAAGAACACAATACGGTCGTACATAAAATTTATATAAAAATTAAAAATAAAGAAGCAACTTTGCAAAAGCCAACAGATTCAAAGCCTAAAGAATCTAGCCCCAAATCTGATGAAAAGATTACTTTACCAGTAAAAATGAAGCAGGTAGCTATTCAGCAAAATATAGCTTCACAAGAAAAGTCAATTACTGTGATTAAGAAGCGAAAATTTGCTTTAAATAAGGATAAGTAAATTTGTAATTGTAAATTATAAAGAAAATCCCCCCTAAGCCTTGCAACTTAGAGGGGTTTTCCAGTAAATTCTACGGTACGCAGTTATTTGATGTTAACCCATCGAATAACGAAGATCATAAGGTTTGGCGACCGTTATGATTTCACCAAAGGCTGGTACCTGAACTCTATTTTCACAATAAACAGTGTTTAGTTCAAGACCCAAAATGATAAGTCTTCGTTAATCCGTGTTTTAAATCATCAAATAAGCATCCTAGATCGAGCTTTGCCTGCCCCCGCGTGCCCGGCATACGGAGTGGCA
>NZ_VPEG01000106.1:0-2482 GCF_013417275.1 Acinetobacter sp. YH16038
CAAATGAAGTCGATGCAAAACGAGTTAATGAACTCTATAACAAACTTCAACGAGCAACTGAATCAAGAGCTAGATTCTTTGCAGACAGATACGCTGAAACGCTTACAGATCATAGACAACGAGATACTACAGCACAGTCAAGTTTTGATCAGCAAAACCCAAGACCAAACGGAGTCAGTTTACAAGCTCACACAGAAATCAGCAGAGTTATTGAATCAAGTCCAAACTTTAGTGAAGCAAGCCGAAAACTTGAATATTCAGAGCTTAGAGCAACAGCAGACACAGCAACAACAGCAGAAAATCAGTCTAATTTTGTCAGTATCATGCACAGCGTTACTGCTAATCCTGATCATAATTTCATTGGTGAAGTAAATGAGCGAATTAACTCAGCTAATCAGTCAGCAAGTCAGTCTTTTGAAGGAGCAAAACAAGCTGCAACAGAACTGCATCGACGGACAGAAGATATATATCGAGCAATTGGAGAAGCGCAGCGCAGCACTACTTCAACAGATGAAAGAAGAGCCACCAGTGGACTTTTTGAACGAATCTATCAAAGGATTCTCAAAACAAACGCAGGCTTATTTGGAAAAAACCTTAACCAGTGCCTTGAGGGAATCAAATATAGATCAGTTAGTCCAAGACAAGATCAATCAGCAAATTCAGCCGATGCTCAAAGATATTCAGGATACTCAATCGAAATTAACACAGACCCTTTCACAGATTTCTACCGCCAGCTCACTTCTAAATACCACAGAAGTCAGCGAACGCTTAACGACTTTGGAAGACTCACTGAGAGATTTGACCACACAATTAAAGAAAGCAATCGAGTATTAACAGCTATCAATTCCAAAGGCTTTGCTATTAAACCGAAAAGCCCAATTGATGCTGCACGTATATTCTCATACAGCTATGTTAGTGCAGCCAAAGACGTGAAATATTGGGCTGAAATACAAGAATTGAAGTATCACAAAAAAAATCCGATGGGGACTGAGCTGTATGAAGCTATATGCGAGAAGTACAACGCTTTACAGCACTTCTCACGCCAAGAAAAAGACATGACAGACCAGATGCGTGATCACATTCAACAGATGATTGCCAATGATAAGAGAATGGTGAAATTTGCTGAAAAGCGGTTAGGTACTTACTTCTCTCAACGTGAGCATGACCGCCTAGATTCTCTATTCGATACAGCCAAAGACCGATTTAAAAAACCAGTTGAAGTTAGCCAGGTGCGAGATATTGAGCCAACACCAACACCAACACCATCGCCAAGTAAAGATGATGGCTACAGGTATGACCCATTCTAAGAATGGTTTTTTTTATACTTTTTTTGCCAAAACTGCACCGATTCAAACTTTAAATTTTGGAATGAATTACACTATCTAAAGTGAAGTGAATAAACTAAACTAAATGAACTAAACTAAACTAAATAAACTAAGTTTAGTAAAGTAAATAAAATCAATAACTCACTTTGGAGTAACTAAGTGAATAACAAAATTTCAAGTGCTGTGACCAAGCAAGACGTATATGACGCTATTGAGCAGCTTCTAAAAGAAAATGGGAGATATACAAACCAACTAATCATGGACTTGATCGGTGGCTCAAGTGTGACGATTCAGAAGTATCGAAAAGAATACGAGCGTGAACATCGTGAAGATGCTGAAAAGAAAGCCGTAGCACTAAAAGACAGTGAGCAGAAGAAGCTGTCAGAAGTTGTTGCAGATATTGTAGCAGGTCGCATCACCGAGATCGGTGACAGTTATGCAAGTGAAATCACACGCTTGTCAGAAGAACTTGAAATAGCACTAGCTGATAAAGAATCACTATCAGAAGAAAATAGCAGTCAGCTCACAGAAATTGAGCAATTAACTTCTGAAAATCAGGATTTAAAAGCGAAGTTGAAATTTCTTGAAGAAGAACATGCACGAAGTAAAGCTGAAATTATTGAACAGTATGAACAGCATAAGAAAGTCATATCTGAGCAATATGCAGAAGCAAAACAGCAATATTCTGAAGGTCTTGCTGAGTTCAAGCAAAGTAATACAGCTCTGAAAGCAGAACGTGACCAGTTGCAGCTAAAAGTTGCCGAAGCTCAGTCTAATGAACGTGTTGCATCTGTCAGACTTGAAGAAGCGCAGAAGAATATTAGCCGTTTTCAGACTGAGATCAGTGAGCTGAAATCTGAAATTCGTGATCTACGTGCCCCACATCAGCCACAGCAATTAAAAAAGAAGGGCAAGGTCGAAGAACAGCCAATAGATGACAAAACTGGTGATTTGTTAGCAGAAGCTGAAAAGCCATAATGCCCCTTTCTTTTCTTGCGGAGCACAGCCAAAGGCTGTGCTGTCCTCAGAAAAAAAAGTGGCTCAAATGAAACATGGCACAAGTCAATATGCTTGAAAAATTACAGGTTTTGATGTGGTAACGAACTTTTTTTGCTGAAATTGCATCAATGAGAACGTGAATTTTAAAAAAAATGTAT
>NZ_VPEG01000107.1:0-2363 GCF_013417275.1 Acinetobacter sp. YH16038
CATCATTTAAACTAGCGATATCACTGAACTGCCCATATTGACGTAATCCATTATAATTTAAGCTAAACAATGCTGAGTTCCAACTATAACCGAATCCAAGCAACTGTCCCGTGTTTTCAGGTGTATAACTATGGGCATAAGAGACATTGAATTGACCAGCTTGTCTCCCTAATTGGTAAACACCACCTAGCCCCACTTGCTGTAACTTTTCAGTCAACTCAGTATGGGTCTCAACAGTCAATGTATTGCTTAATCCATAACGATAACTACCACTTAATGCTAAATCATCAGCATAATCAAATGAAGATATGCCATAATTTAATTTAGGATAACCAAGGTTAAATGACCAATCATTTAGACCCCGTGCCAGTAAGTGATTTGCGCGATAGAGTGAAAAATTTTGGACTTGTTGTTGGCCATTGATGTCAGTAATGACCATTTGTGCATTGCCAGCACCTGTAATACTCGGTGTAGTTTGAATATCAAACTGCCCTGGCACTACATTCTGTGATGATTGCTTGATTCCATTAATGATAAGGTCAATCTGTGAAGGGAGTGCAACCTGCCCTTTAAAACTCATTAATGGGGTTGTAACCGTATAAGGCTGTAATGCGAAATTTTTAGCCAAACTTAGACCACTAATCCGAGTAGAGCGTGTCCACGTTAAAGCATCACTTTGCGCATCGCCCAAACGTAAACGAAGCATTTGCTCTGGGAAGTCTTTCTCCCAATACGTATCTAGAATTTGACGATCAGTAAACTGATTATCTTGATATTGATAATTACCTGAAATACTCAGTACACCATTGAATAGACCAAAATAACGAAGTTCATTCCATCCATTAAATGAAAAATGATCATCAGTTTGTTGTGCAAAAGCCGTATAGTTTAAAAGTAAGCCTTGTCTTTCTTGCTGGGGATTAACCGTTGCTACAGATTTAGCTTGATAACTATATTGGTTTTTTGCACTTAATAATTCAATAGGGACTTGTATGGTGATTTTCTGGTTTAGATTGTCATATTGATAACTTAGCCCGTTAATAGCATCTAAAGAAATATAGTTTGTTTGGTCAACCAAGACTTGAGGAGCACTACTTTGAATTGAGAGTTTGTCTAATGATGTCACATCTATATAAAGCTGTTTATCTTGTTGTAAAAAATGTCCTATTTCTGGTTGTGCTGATTGATTTAGTTCGACATCTAAATATAAATCTTGCTGCATATCTTGAATCAGTTTTGGATCGCTGACTTGTGCAAGTGTATTGGGTGCCACTGCAATGATTGCTCCTGCAAATAGCAAATCACTAATCTGTACACTCACAAAACCACTCCAAAATTGATGAATACATCAATGTGCTACTTGAAGTATTTGTTCACGTACATCCATGTTCACAACAGCAACAAACTTTCCAGTCGGTTGAATATTCAGTTGTTTAGGGATAGGCCATTGCATACTCTGACCATTTAGAACATAGCCCATCAGTCCCATTTGAATTGGTGTCTTTTTACCTTGAGAATCTACATAAGCAAACTGGCTAAAACGCTTATAACTTGTAGTTTTATTGATGACTAGTAATTGATGATCCGTATATTTAAATGTCATGCCTTTTAAAGAAGTTAAGCCTTGATCTACAGCATTTATATGTGATGTTTTAAAGAAAACTGGGATCGAATATTTCAGCAAAAGCTGCAACCCGCTTTTCTCTTCAGTTTTTGGATTAGGTAATTCATCGACGATGAGTCGATAGGCTTGTTCAGATGAAAGATTGTTATTTGCGCTACGAATCAAGCGAACTAACTGTCTTTGCCCAGCAGGTATAGTCAATACCATGGGGCTTGCTATCAGATCTTTTGTAGGTGTAATAACATCTTGATTATTATTTTGTGTCCAATAATTTACTCGGACTTGGCCCCGAATTTCGTCACTTCCTGTATTGGTTAACCAAAGCTCTTTAACTTTTTCCTGAGGGGAAAACTCTAATAAAATAGGCGCAACCTGCAAGCTTGCAGCATGCGCCTGTATCATAAAAATACTCGTTACTAGACAAACTAAACTGTACTTACGTAGTAGATTAGAGCAACGTATCGGATTTCTCATATTGATATCCTTTAAATGAAGAATATCTTTACGATAACAAATATTAATATGTTACCGTGGCTGTAACTGTATCTTTATAGTTGCCTGCACGAACATTTGTTGAGCCAACGACTTTAGCAATTACAGGGATTGCTTGTACGTTACCTGAACCATTGTTTGCATATTTATTGTCATTGTTATCCCATGGCTTATTGCTATCTTGGAATAACTCATAAGCAATACTTGATAATGCATCTTTTTCATTTGTCATCTTACCACTACCTGA
>NZ_VPEG01000108.1:0-2345 GCF_013417275.1 Acinetobacter sp. YH16038
GATTGTGCCAGAGACTGATGCTGCATCGCCAACTGCCTGGTGAATTCCAGCAGTTGTTCATGGGTCAGTTGGCTTAAGTCAGGCAGCGTATTCATGACCGCAGTATGCCTGAGGTCATGAGAAGAATGAAATAGAACGTTTGGAGAATAGCAGAATGGACCAGCCTGGTTTAGAGCATCGTCACCACCTGCTGTCGTCCAATGCGCTGCCAAGGCAAACCCTGGATCAGTGCCTGTAACTGTTCCGGGCTGAGGGCCACGGTTTCACCTTGGTGAACTTGAGCCCAGTGAAATTTGCCCTGTTCCAGCCGCCGGGCACACAGCCAGATGCCCAGTCCATCATGTACCAGCACTTTCATGCGATGGCCACGTTTATTACAGAACAGGTAAGCACAATGCGGTTTGATGTAGCCAAAGGCTCTCACCACCTGAGCCATGGTCGTATCCATACCTGCACGCATGTCCATGGGCTGGGTAGACAACCAGATTTCATCAATGCGGATCATGTTGCAAGTGCCTTGAGTAATTCTGCCAAGGCAGGTATTTCTGATGTCTGCCATTTTAGCTGAATATCATTATTCGTATGAGGCACGGTGATACACAACGTGATCCTCTCATCAATAGGTTGGCTGATTGCAGCAGTGTAAGGCAAAGCAATAAATGCTGGATTCACATGAGTAGGATCCTGCACGGCACCCTCATGATGGCTGAAGATCCTGATCCAACGACTGACAAGGTTGGCATTAATACTATGTTGCAGTGCGACCGAAGCGATCGAGGTATTAGGATTTTTACAGGCATTGATAATACTGAGTTTGAATTCTTTGCTGTATGTTCTGCGTTTTTTAGCAACAGGAGGTGTTGCTGAATATATATCCATGTTCATGGATTAAGTCCCCACTTGTTTTTAGGTGGGAACTAAATTAAGGCTTATAGGATCGCTTGGTAAGGCTGTGTTAGCCGGATGCTTACGTCGGTAGGAACCAAACAACGGCACTATGTGAGATAGAAGCTCCAGACTATATTGAAGTACAGGGAGGTTTACCAACTCCTGAAGCTTTGGAAAAATGGTTTGAAGAAATTGATCAAGAGTTCACTAGAAGTTTATATAAGCCTTAAGGATATAGACTATGAGTAATCGCATTAATATCTGTGACATAGTGGTAGGTCACTTTCGAACATTGCGTCAAACTCGTAACAATAAAATAGGAATTTTAGAATTTCTTGTATTCATTGTGCTTCCAATAATTTTATCAGTTAGTATTATTTTCATACCATTGAATGGGAAGGAAATAATTTCTTTACTGGTTAATTTAGGTTCAATATTCTCAGCTTTACTTTTATCAGTTCTAGTTCTAGTTTTTGACCAAGAACAAAAACTGGAAGAAAGAAGAGAGTTAGCTGAAGAGAAAGAAAAAGCGATTGATCCACTCTTTGATATTAAGAAGTCGGTATTAGAAGAGCTTTATTACAATATTAGCTATTCCATTTTATGTTCTATTGTCCTTGTTTCTTTATGCCTAATTTATACATCAATCAAATATATAACTATATTTCATGGTTATATGTTGAAACCATTGATAGTTTTCATTCTTATAAACTTACTTCTTAACATATTGATGATTTTGAAAAGAATGCATACATTGCTTGTAAGTAGATGATATATAAATATTAAATTATGTTTAAGAAGAATTTGAACCTAGCCTTTAGTACGTTTTTTATTGACTAATATGTGTATTCATATATATTAGTAGATAGATAGCTTGTGGGGTAGGAAGATCCTCACGTTAAACTCTCAAATTCCTTGTATATCATGTGGGGTAGGAAGATCCTCACGTTAAACTCTCAAATTCCTTGTTGCTATCTAGAAAAGCCTCGACAAATGTCGAGGTTTTTTGCATTTAAATGGAAATATATATGCAATTAAAGAAGTTAAATACCTCTTTCTACACTGGAAATCCGATAGTCCAACATGCATTGGATTACTATGCTCTGGATAGTAAATGGGATACAACCAAAGGACGAGGACATGGAGTAGTAAAAATAACTATAAATGATCTTACTTTTGCAATTCCTGTTAGATCTCATGTTACTCACAATGCTTCATTAATTCTTGAGGTAAATAGAAAAGTTAAACATATTAAAGGAATGGGGCTAGATTATTCGAAAGCACTACTAATCAAAGATGAATCATATATTTCAGATGAAGTATTTGTGCTTAGGACAAAGGAAGCTGGTAAAAAGTTAGCTGGTAAGGAAGCACATATAACAAAAATGTTTATTGGTTATGTAGAAAAATATATTAATGCGGTTAAAAAAAAGGATCAAAACATCCTAAGATCAGCT
>NZ_VPEG01000109.1:0-2242 GCF_013417275.1 Acinetobacter sp. YH16038
CGATAAAAATCATCTGCTACCACAGAGAATCTATAAATAATAGTGCGTAAGTCCTATAATTTTACAATTTGTGTTTTTTATCCTTATTGCACAGCTGTATGCTCGTTATAATCATTGCAAATACAATTTACTTAAGATGAATAATGAAGAGGTACAGCTTATGTTATTACGTTCAATTATTTTAATTGGTGCATCACTTATTTCTATTCAAAGCTTTGCCTACGATGCAAGATCATGTGAAATTAAAAAGCAAAAGCTAGCACAGCAAATGACCTACGCTAAAAAATATAACAATACACATCGTATTCGTGGGTTAGAAAGAGCGATGGCTAAGGTTGATCGCAAATGTGCTATTTACGACACGCGTTTTAAAGAGCAGAGCAAAGCGCAAAAATAAATTGCAGTAAGGAAAAAGGGCGAGGATCTAGGGTCTATCGCCCTTTTTTATTTCCAGCATTTCATTCTAAATGCATATTTGTGTGTCTAGTGTGGTAAAAACCGTGTTAATGGTGTAGTAAACGATATAACGAATTAAATATAAAGTGGAGTTTAAGAGATGCAAAATTTTGTACCCGTGCGACGCAAAAATTGATGACTTTATTCTCGATAAAAATCATCTGCTACCACAGAGAATCTATAAATAATAGTGCGTAAGTCCTATTATAGATAAAATATTGTCAATCTTCATAATATTTTGGCTTCGGATCTAGGCATATCGTTTGAGTATTAGAAGCCATTTAAGGCTGTTTTATCTATTCTTTATTCCACTTTTTAAGTGAAATGAGATAGTGTTCGACATGTTTTAAATAGTCATATTTTTTCTTATTAGAACCATAGACTTGAGCTTCTTCTTTTTTTAAAAACTCACAAAAATTTCTAGTCCGTTCTAACAATTCATCTCTGTCTTTTTTGAGCAAAAGCTCACGCCAAATACCTAGATGCGTATCAAATAAAAAAAATATTCTAGAACCCTTTTTAAGCCTAACTTTTGAAGACTGTGATTCTAGATTAAATAAACAATCTGCTATATCTTGAATGTTATGCATAAATAAAAATTAACACTGTACAAAAAATGGTTGAATCTGCGGACGCTGTTTTTGTGATTCCATCCAAAGTGAATGTTTCGATTGAACACGCATTAACAGATCTGCACTGATTCCTAAAGCATCATGTAAACGTAAAGCTACATCTGCGGTAACTGGTGCTTTACCATTAATAATTCGAGAAAGTAACGGACGTGTCACTCGAATACGTGCAGCAAGTTCTGTAATCGTAATAACTTGTCCTTCTTCTTTTAAGCCATCTAACCATTCTGAAACTAACTCACCTGCATGAGCTGGATTATTCATCATCATATTCACCTCAATGATAGTCCTGATAATCTACGATATACGCATTACCATCTTTAAAAATGAAAGTCATACGCCAATTGGCATTCACTGTAATAGCCCAATGATCTTTTAACTTCCCTTTCAAAGGATGCAGCTTCCATCCAGGGAAATTCATCTCATCAATACTTTGTGCTTCATTCAAAACTGTTAATTGTCTTTTTAACTTTGTAGCATGTACTGACTGAATCCCTGCTGTAGAACTGGTTTTAAAAAACCTTTCTAGTCCCTTATGTTTAAAATCTATAATCACAAGAATTAATCCTTTGTATAGTTTTACTATACATCAAGTCGGAAAGTAAAACTATACAAGCAGTAAAGACAATAGCACTTAAATAAATGCTCTCACTCACTCCCCGATCACCCCAGCCTTCGGGCAAGCCCTCTGGGCTGATGGTGAACGTTGAGTGAGTTTCGGCAATACTCACCCTAAGGGCGCGATTTTGAAAAAAATCACTCTCCCTTAAGTATTGCCGAATAACCTGATTGGGCTGACGGAGCCACGCATCGGTCGTATCCGCACATAGTTTTACATACTATGCAGACAAGGACTTCTGGGTTGTGTACCTCTGCTCCACGCGCTCCCTGCCGCTACACGGCTGTATCTCTGCGAGGGTTTCCCCAACATGCAACTTAACAGTCCAATGTAACTACTCCTAACGCTCCGCCTATGCGAAGTTCCCCTGTAAGCGGTTTAGCCTTTCGACTATAGCTACAGTACGCCAGTGACACTTATTCCTACCACACGTACTGCATGCCAACCGTATGAAACGGACACGCAGAGGGAGGCAAAACCCGCTTTGAGGAGCTTATTTGATGGTTTTAAACACGTATTAACGAAGACTTATCATTTT
>NZ_VPEG01000110.1:0-2220 GCF_013417275.1 Acinetobacter sp. YH16038
GTTCCTGCGATCTGCGTGCGCGAAAACATCTGAAAATTTGCCAAGTTTAAAAAAGCCTGAGACGATGGCTTTGCCAAAATATGAAATGAGCTTTGTTGTGTTAATCGTGCAACGAGCAAAACTTTCTAAACTTTTTTTTTCGGTTCGTGTGCATGAGACAGCCATCTCATTGCTAAAGACCGTGTAGCTGCATACGTGAGAAATCTAGTTGGTGCGGCTGCGAAGGGCACTGGACAGTGAGATTCTGTTCTTTGACCCAATCACTCTTAATTGGCTGTGACGTATGAAATCGTTGTGAGCCGATCAAATAGTTGGGCGACACTGAAACGGGACCCTTGGTGACAAGGGCAAACCCTGCTTAACAGAGAGTGTGAGTATCTTCATGGAATGATAGATGCGTTAGGAACACACGTTTACCGCTTCAATTCCTTAACAGGGTGGTATGCGTTGCGCACAGGTGGGCTTATGAGAGTATCGCGAGGTACTAGGGGCACGAGGAGAAATCTGGACTGCTCGGTACTCAATGATTAACCAAATTGATTTGTCGTGATGACATATTTGATTAGTTATTGAGATCTATGGATAGCTCAAGCCTGTAACAGTGACACTAAGGAGATTCAAGAGATTGGATCAAGCATGTTGCTTTGCGTAGGTTAAGTGCTTTACCCGTAATGAAATTTAATATCGGTTAATAATGGGAGTTTTTGGAACTCTTATCCCAAAAAAAAGGAATGGCTGATATCAGATGGAACGGATAAGCGTACTGACCGTCTATTTCTTTCGAAATAGACAAAGACTGTTAACGCTAAAGTGGGAATCTCTCAAGCCAATGATTAGATGTGGTGGCTCCACACTATAGGCTTTTGGACCGAAAACACTACGCGAGAGTGCTATAAGGTTTTATTAATGAGAGAGGGAGAGTTGCTGAATAGATTTAATTTGGTTTTATTTACAGATTAATTAGGTCACTTCGAGCGAATAAAAACGTAAGGGGTGGGTGAACGAAAGGCAATACGGTGCATAACCGGACTGAGAAAACAAAGTTTGTCAGGGGAGAGGTGTGGCAACCTCGGCAGCTATGAAATGCGGCAAGCCTGTTTGGCACGGGAGAAAGTGAATAGACGTTAAACATCCTGAAGTAGCGGTCGGATGAATAATATTTCATGAGTATTCACTAAGATAAGAAAAAAGCGTTGGTTACGTTGAAGTTTGCGCTTTGAAATCACCCAGTTGTTCCGGAGACGGATCTGCTGCTGACTGATTTTTGCGATGATGCAGCATGCTGCTAGTGGGATGATGTTATATAAAATCGTGATTGTGGAACTAAAACACAATTTGAAGTGTGTACTTTGTGATGTGTAGAAGTCAGGGCCAGCTTAGTCTTGATGGAGGATCCATGAGAGTCGCTTCCACTGGAAACAGTGAAGATGTCGTAAGTTGATAACTGCGAGTTCGTTCTAGTCGCGAACTCAATAAATGATTAGCGTTAAGCGCGTTAGTTTCGTGAATTTGAACACGGCAAATCAAAAAACAAGGCGGTCTCCTTAGGAGGCCGCCTTACCTTTTCCTAAAAGCTCATCATTTGCGTTTTAAGCACGTTTTCCTCATCGACATAGGATTCATCATAGTAATCAGTGAAAAATCGCGCATACCCCCTATTTTTTGCGTCTAATCGTTATTACAGAGCGAGTGTCTACGAGCGAACATACAAAAAATCGCGCCTAGACTCTCTGAAAAACAATTTTTTAATATCAAAATCTTAAAAACAGTAAATCACTTGCAGAAAATTGATGTCTAGACCGAGCGAAGCGAGCAAAAAAGCTTTATGAGCGAAGCGAATTCATTCTTGCTTTTGCTTTTTTTCAAATTCACGAAAATATAGGCCAAAAAATTGCCCCTCGAATCGAGCGAAAGCGAGATTCAATAGAGTTTGAGCGTAGCGAAAACATAGGGCAATTTTTCATTCCCTAAGCTTTTAATTATTTTTAATGTTTTTAAATGCTTTTATAGTTCATTAAGTGACTGTAAATAAATAATTTAATAGCTTATAAAGATAGGTTTAAGGGGTTATAAAGATAGGTTTAAGGGGTTATAAAGATAGGTTTAAGGGGTTATAAAGATAGGTTTAAGGGGTATTTGAATAGTTAAAATATTGACTATTTAAAATAGTAGATATATAACCTAGTTAGATGAATAAACAACCTTATAATTATGACGAGT
>NZ_VPEG01000111.1:0-2197 GCF_013417275.1 Acinetobacter sp. YH16038
TCGCGGTGACCACCGCCATCGTGTCGTGATCGGCAAGGATACGCGCCTGTCGGGCTATATGCTTGAACCCGCGCTCACAGCCGGTTTCACCTCGATGGGCATGGACGTATTCCTTTTTGGCCCGCTGCCGACAACGTAATAGGAAGAATAAACGCCCTTTTCACCCAAGTCCAAATTAATTTGCCGATTCCATAATCAGGGTGTATTACAATTCCATAGAGTTTTTCAATCCAGGTGGTTTAGCTGATAACTTAACGATTGATCAGCTTCTTCGTGAAGATTACTCGCCATGGGCGCGCAATAAAAGGATATCTGCCACGTTCAAAGAAGCGCATTTTATTGAAAAATATGGGTCAGGCATCAAACGAATCCAAGAAGGCTTCGCATCCTATGGTCTGCGTCCCCCTGTCTTTGAAAATTTCCAGCACGGTTTTCGAGTTATTGTCTCATCAAAGCTACTTTTCGAATCTAATGAGGGAGTAAGTGAGGGAGTAAATCTACTATTTAATCAGATAAGAACTAATCCAGGAAAGCGTGCACCATTTTTAGTAAACGAGCTATTAGTTCCTGTCAAGATAGTAGAGCGGTGGCTCAAAATCTTAAGAGATGATCATAAAATCGAGTTTCGAGGAGCTCCTAAAAGTGGAGGATACTGGCTAAAATAGAAATCAATGATACTCTTAAGTGGCACCAATCGAACTCCTATTTTAGCATTTAAAAAAGTATCCTCACATCATTTTATTGAACAATACCTAAGGCTGCTCTGGCGGCATTGATATGATTATCGTCGTTGCACTCTACCGCAAAAGCGCCATATGCTAATGGAGCTGCAGCAGCCCTCTCTATAGATTGTTCGTAGAGCCTATCCCATATCGTTCCGCCTTGTTTAGCATACTCCGTTATCAAACTCTTCAGGCTATCCTCTCCAAAAACCGATACGTGACCAGAAAAGTCCAGTGCAGGATCACCCATATGCGCAGTAGACCAATCTATGATACCAGAGGTCTTACCTTCCTTCGAGGTTAAGACATGCCCTGCATAGAGATCGCCATGGATGAAACAAGTGAATTCAGGCCACAAAGGGTCATTGTCCAACCATCTACGGTATCTGTTTTCCAACGGCTCGCTGATACCTATCTCAGATTTCACCAAGTGGATACGGTCAGCTATTTCGGTCCTCAATTCACTTGGAGTCATTATTTTCAAGTTGCTCTTTCTCACATCGTCAGCTGTAATACGATGTAATTCGGCCAATGATTTTGCCAGAGACTCCACATAAGCTATGCTATCGCGATCTATGTTCCAAGAAACCTCATGTGTTATCGCATCGAATGTCAGAGCAGGCGCATCCTCCAGTAAAGGGTAGGCTATTAGGCGCTCCGATACAATTTTCCAATCAGGGACATTGATCGACAGGTTTCTTTTGGCTAAATCCAATATTCTACTTTCATTTTCGATTTGTTCAAGCATATCGCTTCTTCGAGGTATACGGAGTACCCAGTTCTCACCGTTTACTTCCTTTACAAAGGCAACTCTAAAGTCGATGCCCATCTCATTGACGCTCATCTCTTCCGAAATTCTCAGCCCATGCTCTAGGGCTAATGTTTGCATATCTTCGATTGTCATTTCTATACTGTTTTCTTTTATTAAATTGGTACCAGTTCCCCCGACAGGACATTCTGAATGTCATATACAGGTGTAACACTTTACCCATATTCTTTTCGTATGGATAACACTTCCCATCAGGGAACAAAAATCTGATACATGAATTAATTGTGAGACAGTAGACCTACTGTCGCATTGAAGCCATCTCGGCGACTATTTGATTAGGAAAACCAAGGCTTTGCCATCATAGCCTTATCATAGAAGTATAACATAGTTGTAAAGATAGAAAATTATTTTTTATTCATCCATGATGTTATTATTTTATAATAACATCATCTAAACATGTCCTGTCGCTCTTTTGTGCTGTGATATTTCATACCTATTAACTGCTTTCGTTTGAATTATACGACGTTCTACTCACAATAGGGCAAGGGTTACTCATTCCGTAGGATGCGGTTCACGTATAGGAAGAATAAACGCCCTTTTCACCCAAGTCCAACAGCTTTGGACCGCAGTTGACTCTTTCGACACCCCTGCGATGCAACCCAATCCGGCTGACGGGGAGCCAGCAACGCTGAAAATTTACCCTCCT
>NZ_VPEG01000112.1:0-2099 GCF_013417275.1 Acinetobacter sp. YH16038
AGAATCAGGAAAATTATTTATTTACCCTGGCTAAATTCAAGGAGAACTATGAAAAGGACGTTAAAAATGAAGAATCTATCAAGGCCTTAAAATCTGCTCAAAAGTTGAATGAATGCGGAAACTATCTGCTATTCAAAAATTTTTACACTATTGGCGAGGTCAAGCTTTCAAAACTCCGCACCTGCGGACAGCATTTGCTGTGTCCTTTCTGTGCTGCCATTCGTGCATCTCGTGCCATTCAGAAATACGTTGAACGTATCAATCAGGTTCTCCAAGAAAATCGCAAGCTCAAGCCTGTTCTAATCACTCTCACCGTTAAAAACGGTTCAGACCTTGCTGAACGCTCAGAACACCTTATGAAGTCCTTTAGAACGCTCCTAGAGCGTCGTAGGGACTATTTAAAAAAGGGTTGGGGTTATAGCGAGTTCTGTAAGGTTCAAGGTGCTATGTATTCTTACGAGAATACATATAACGAGAAAACAGGTGAATGGCATCCGCATATTCATATGTTCGCCTTAGTTGATCAATGGATTGATCAGCAGGAATTTTCAGAATATTGGCATAGCATCACTGGTGATTCGATGGTGGTCGATGTCCGCAGGGCAAAAAAAGAAAAAGGTCACGGCTATAGCAAAGCGGCTGCCGAAGTCTGTAAGTATGCTTTGAAGTTTGGCGATCTGTCCGTTGAAAAGACTTGGGAAGCGTTTAAGGTTCTCAAGGGCAAGCGTTTAACAGGTTCATTCGGTTTGTTATGGGGTGTCAAAATTCCTGACACAATGACAGATGATATGCCTGACGATAAGACTTTGCCTTATCTCGAAATGCTGTACAAATTTGCCTATGGCAAAAAATCTTATTACGACTTACTCATCACAAGACACGTAGAACCGCAGGCGGGAGAGCGCGCGGGATTGGGAGGAGCTTCGACGACTGAGACTGAGCGATATAGCGCGTGCGGTCTAAGTGTGGACGATGCGAGGACGTTGCCGGTGCGAGGGCACGCAGTCACGGAACGACCGCAGCGAGTACATAGAAAAGCTCACTGGAGAATCCCTCCTAAAATTCGTGTACGGATTAAGGAACGTATCCATAGATGGGACGGATTTTTATATAACATTGATCTTTTCCCATATGTCGAACGTAGGCTATTAGCATTCATCGAGTAACTTACGAACTTTGAGTGAAACGAAAAGTGTAGTAAGTACACTTTCTCCAGTAGCCGAGCGAGTGTCTACGAGCGACCACTCCGAAATTAAAATTTCAAAGCCTTCCTTTCCCTGATTACAAGCTCCCATCTGATTTCAGATCGGGAGCTTTTAGCCATCCCGCATGGGTGGCGACGCATTGACATTCTTTTTTAAATCTATAATATTCTAAAAACAATCTAATAGAATCTAATGGAATCTTTAAAATGTTATTCAAATCTCTAGGTGTTGCAATGGCTACAAATTCTGCTTCTAGCTCTGACGAAGATACTAAGGCAGTAACTATTCGTTTAACTGATAATGAAATTCAGATTTATGACACAGTTGCTAAGTCAATGGGTTTGACTCGTCAAGACTTTTTGTCTCACATCATTCGCTCTAATTTCCGACAGTCTTTGAAAGAGTTTGTTATTGGTTATACAGATTCAAATCCAACTATTCCGTTATCCCTTGTATTTAATTCACACACTGAAAATGAAGATGTTCGACTTAAGTTAAATCATCTATTGCGAGTTATTTCTCAAGAATTACAGCAAGAAGATGAGGAACAAAGTTATGAGGAAATGGAGAGTTTTGTTTCTTCTCCCCTTGCACCTCCTCGCAAAGGCATTTTTGTTGAAACGCCTAAGTCAGAGGAGAAATAAAAATGATCAACTTACAAGGAACTCTAATCAATGCTTTCCGTATGGACGGTGGTAAGGGTAAAGATGGGAAAGAGTACGAAGCGCGTGACAAGGTACAAATACTTGGTTCGCTGGAACTACCCAATGGAGAGATTAAACACGAACTTGTTGACCTCACAGTTGATGATGCCAGTGTCTACCAGCCACTAAAAAATAAAGTAATTTCTATTTCCTGCGGTGCTATGGCTGTAGGTCGTAATGTTGTTTTTTT
>NZ_VPEG01000113.1:0-2163 GCF_013417275.1 Acinetobacter sp. YH16038
CCCCACGAATCGAGCGAAAGCGAGATTCAATAGAGTTTGAGCGTAGCGAAAACCAAGGGCAATTTTTCATTTATTTTTTCATTTACTAATTTTAAAAGCTTTATTAAAAGCTTTTAATAGCTTTTAAAAAGCTTTTAAAAAGCTTTACGGCCAGTCTCAATGTATTGCTATATCAGTGTTTCAGACACTAAAGTGGGGGCGAAATGTTAGGTTTTTGACTTTAAGTGGGGGCGAAATGTTAGGTTAGTGGGGGCGAAATGTTAGGTTAGTGGGGGCGAAATGTTAGGTTAGTGGGGGCGAAATGTTAGGTGGTAATCAAGATATGCTTGACTTAATAAGTGGGGGTAAGTAGCATTGAAAATACCACCACATAATAGAAGAATAGTGATTTTAGATGGCTGTATCATTAAAGAAAATTAAAAATTTTGAGGAACATGACAAATCTCTTTTTCCTCTTTCAGCACCTGCCAAACGTTATCCAAAAGACTATGCTGTCTTTCAAAATATTTTCTGGCAATTGAAGCATGAGAAATCACCAAAAGACGATATTCTAAAATTGCTATTCTTTTTTAGCCCTAAAGTTCGGCTAGCATCAGATCCCAATGAAACAACAGAATTCACTGTAACAGCTAAAGAATATGCTGAATTGACGGGCTTAAAGCCAAGCAGTGCTTATGTAGCCTTAAACCGAGTAGTAGATGCTCTCTACGACCACAGTGTAGTTTTTTATCATCCTGGAAAAGATCGAGATATTCGAACAAGACTCATTAGTACATGCTCATACAAGGATGGATGTTTTTATATTTCTTTCACGCATTTTGCCCTATACATTATGTATGTTTTTAATAAACAAAATTCGTATACAAAATTTAAAGTTAAATCGGCTGTTGCCTTACATGGTCACGGTTTAAAACTTTACCCATTCTTGGTACAAAATGAATTTCGGTCTAATTTCGATGTATCCATCAAAGAATTAAAAAGTGCTTTAGGTCTAGCAGAAAATTCATACCCAGAATATAGAGATTTCAAAAGTACTATTCTTAAACCCCACATTGATGACATTAACTCTAAAACAGAACTTACTATTGAGTTTAAAGCAGTCAAGAAAGAAGGACGCAAAGCTAGTCATGTTAATTTTATAGTTAGAAAAAAGAAAACTATTGGAGCTAATCAACAAAGTGAAACTGGTAGTAACCAAGAGCAAAATAAAATAACTGCAAAAATGGTTTATTTAACGATAATTCAAAGTGAAGAATTGAGCTTGAGATTCAAAGAATCTGGTGAGACTACAGACGAATTAGTAGAAAGAATAAAAATTGATTTTAAAAATAACGAAGGTAATAGATGGATTGAAAAACTAGCAGAATTCAATATCGACTTTACTATTGAACAAAAAGTTTGAAAAATTGCTGCTATACCTAGAAAAGTACGATTTAATTCAAAATAAGATATATGTTCAGCTAAGATGTTCAGATGAACATGCTTAAACACGCGCTGAGGGATTACATTGAACAAAACAAAATTTAGCATAATGGACGCAAGTAAAGCTTTTAAAAAATCAAGAACAACAATCTATGAATCTATAAAAAGTGGTGAATTATCAAGAGATCATGATGGACTTATAGACTTATCGGAACTTATCAGAGTTTATGGCAATCCAGTCAGTGTTCAGTCCAGTACACGTACTGAACAAGTCCAGAAGGATGTACAGGTACACGTTCAGTCTGAAATTGAAAATGTATTAAAAGATCAAATTTCTTTACTCAAAAATCAGTTAGATTTAGCAAATCAAAGAGAAAAGTCTTTGATGCAACATATTGAAGATCTCACTCATAGAATTGAGTTTAAAGGCACGTTAGAACAGCCAAAACAAGAAAATACTAGTAAGCTAAATGAATCTACTAATCTAAATATAGCAACAGATCCTCGGCCAGAGATTGAGTCGAACTATGACGCATTGACTACTTTTGGGGAAGACAACAAGCGTATACCTATTCCTGAACACGTTGAACCGGAACCTAAAAAAAGGGGATTATTGGGCCGTTTAGCTCGGGCAGTTTTTACAGATGAGTAAGGTTTTATTGTTATTTTTAGCTAAACAAAAGTGTGGAACATTGCTTACTTATTAAGCGTGGAACGTGAAAAATCATAAAAAAAGCCCGG
>NZ_VPEG01000114.1:0-2144 GCF_013417275.1 Acinetobacter sp. YH16038
TAAAACCCTGGCAGGATACCGGGGTTTTTTATTGCAATATTCTACACACCTGGCAAATTGGCAATCATCATCATGATTATTCGGAATTTACCCTTCTTCTTGTTTAAGAAAATGGATATCTAAATCCAATCAATCACTGATAAGCCTGATATATCAGGCTTTTTATTACTACAATTTAATAATTTTTAACTATTTTTTGCCTGCCTTACACTCTGATAAAGCTAAATAAATTTCTTTTATATACTCAGGAACGACTTCACCCTCATACTCAATCATTGCTAATTTATCAATGACCTTCAGAAATATTGGCCACCTGAAGTACAAAGTATCAAGATCCATATCAATCTGCTCAAATATTATAGATTTTTCGATCTTATTGATGATCCTCTTATTTCCTACAATGGCTTTTCTAACTTGATCTGGTGTCAAGGTATCAATATTAAGACCCAATTCTTTATAAGCAGCAATCACAGCGCCACCGAGCTGATACTTTCGATTGTTTTCAGCTTTACGCTTTTTCCCTGCATCTTTTTTCTGGATCTGACTCAAGTACAGCTCCAAATCAGCATATTGCAGTTTTTGAGCTTTGAAATTCAGATATCGGGTACACATCATCTTCAGAATATTCAGTTCAGCAACACCCAGTTGATTGTCCTGGTATGCATGAAACAACTCGATAAATTTAGCTTCATATTCAGTCTGTCTAGGATTTTTAGACAGCTCATCAAACAGCAGCTGAAGCTTCAGATGCTCTCTGTAAGGTTTTAATGCTTCTTTGACTAATATTTTCTGTGCTTCAGACAACATCTCAAAATTAAAGTCTTCAGCCTCCAATGCATCAATGACCTGATTCTGTAAGTCGGTCCGTGGATCTTTTTCTAAGAGATATTCCACAAAAGCATGTAACTCTGCCACTTGAAGTAATTGAGCTGGTCTTCCACGCTTTTTTGCTTTTTCAACAGTCATCATCTGCCGCCTAATTTTCAGAACTGCAACCTCTTTAAATATGGTTTTACCATATTTAAAGAGGGCAGTCTGAAAATAATTATTTAAAATAAAAATAAAATTTCTTGAAAAGAATTTTTATTTTTATTTTAAATAATTCGCACTTGACAGTTTCTCCTAATCGGAGAAACTAGTACGCAATGGGGCGCTTCCCCCTTGACCCCCTTCAACCGGATTTTTCAGCCATCCAGGCATTCCAAATCCGGGCGGTTTTCATTCCGTTTCACTGCATAAAAACCGATCCCAGACCAACAAAAAGGTGAGCATGGCCAGTTATCACTTCAGCGTCAAAAGTAAAAATAAAGGCTACGCCACCCAGCATTACCTCTATATTGCTCGGTTGATGCAGTACGAAGGCATCAGGAAAAAAAGCGAAGAAGTCCTAGAACATGTTGAACCTGGACGTTGCATGCCCGCCTTTGTCAAAGATCCGATTGAGTTTTGGCAGGCAGCCGATAGTCATGAACGAGCCAATGCCAAGGCCTACATGGAGTATGAAATTGCCCTACCAAATGAGTTCACGCCAGAACAGCGTAAAACGCTCATAGAGACGTTTTTAGACAAACATATAGTTCCACAGCAATATCCGCATTCATACGCCATACATAACGTTAAATCGCGCCTCAGTGGCGAAGATCAGCCTCATTGTCACATCATGTTCTCGCTAAAAGCCGATGACAGTATTGAACGGACAGCCGAACAATATTTCAAACGCTATAACCCCAAAGATCCAAGCAAAGGCGGTGCAAAGAAAATCCAGCTGCAGGATGGCCACGCAGACTATTCCACTTTTTTAATTTATATCCGAAAACAATGGGAAAACCATCTGAATGATGCCCTTGCACAGCACTGTCCAACCGTCACCTACACACTGGATGGCCAAGACATCACCATCAAAAATCAGGTTTCAGCTGACAACTATGAGAAATACAACGAGATCCATGGCACCTTGTATCTCCCGGAACCCAAATTAGGTGCTGGGAAACAGAATGAAACCGTGGAATACCTGGCTGAGATCCAGAAAATCCGGCTGCACAATGCCAAAGAACGAGAAATGGAACAAAAGCAGCGGCAACAGACGCAGACACATGAATATTTCTATTCATGCTTGAATGAGCCTTACACCTCACTCGAAGTCA
>NZ_VPEG01000012.1:0-16451 GCF_013417275.1 Acinetobacter sp. YH16038
GACTGTCTGCTAGGGAGAGTTGCCCTGTTTGTTTCCATGCCATAGTCGTGTTTTTTGCTAGGTGATTGATTTTATTGTATTATACCAATTTAATGAACTTTTGTGTGTTTATTCGTGCAAAGGTTTCTTCTGTTTATCTTTATGTAAATCAGACAGTTTTTTCATTGCGCCAAATTAGACTTCCCGCTACTCTCCTGAATGTGTAATGAAGATTACATCATTAGCGTAATAACAAAAGATGCATGAGAATAACCGGAGAATAAGTATGTTAAAAAAGATTATGCTCGCTGTGGTATTGGCAACGGGTTCTGGTATGGCGATGGCGGATAGAGATGTAGGTTGTGGTATTGGTAGCCAGGTATGGGCAGGCCAGTCAGGCATTATTCCTAAGCTGCTTGCAGGTACAACAAACGTCCTGTTTACTAACCAGTGGCTGGGTATTACTTTCGGTACTTTAGGATGTAGCCAGGGCGGTACAGTAACGGCTCAAGTCGTGACTTTTACCAATGAAAATGCTGAGGCATTGGCACGTGATATGGCCGTAGGTGAAGGTGAAAGCCTGAATGTACTGGCTGAACTGCTAAATATCAAGGCAGAAGACAAAGCACGTTTCTTCACTGTATCTAAGCAGAATTTCTCTGAAATCTATTCAGAAGAAAACCAGAATACTTTACAAGTGTTAAGTACTCTACAAACAGTCATGGCTAAAGATGAAGTATTAAAAGCTTATATCTAAGTATCGCTGTAAAAACCCTGCTGTCCTGGCAGGGTTTTCTTATAAATAAAAACTGAAAAGAACCGTTGACTGAATGAAATATGCTTTTTTGCTCCCAGCCTTGCTGTGGAGTCCCCTAAGTTTTGCATCCGAAATTTCTCCAGATATTCAAGCTTATCTAGAACAAGCCACACAAAAAAAATTGCACCAGACCGCGACCTGGAAGCGTTTGATGTATGCCAATGCTGAAGGAAAAAGTGAAGTCAGCTATCCTGGTTATTTTCTGGCAAAGCAGGGCAAGACAGATCTGCAACTTGAATTGGAGCAAAATATACAAGCATTGTTTGAGCCCGCAGAACCCAATCAGTCTGTACGATGTAAATTCCCGGCACGTAGTCAGTGGTTAATGCAACAGCTGAATATTTCTGAACAGCAATTGCCTGAAGCGAGTTGCCCGGATTTTGAGCGCTGGATGAATGAAGTCAAGCCTTATCAAGCGACCCTGATTTATGCCACCGATTATATGGGTAATCCCAGCTCCATGTTTGGTCATACTTTGCTGCGTCTGGATCCCAAAGACCAGCAGCAACTGAATCTGGTTTCTTATGCAGTCAATTATGCTGCCACAGTTGACAGTAATGATAACTGGTCCTTTGCCTGGAAAGGGCTGACCGGACAATATCCGGGGGAATATTCCTTGATGCCGTATTACCGCAAAGTCAAGGAATATGGTGACTTTGAAAGCCGTGATTTATGGGAATATGAACTTAATCTGACGCCTGAAGAAACCGGATTTCTGGTGAAGCATCTCTGGGAAATGCAACTGGTAAGTTTCCCTTATTATTTCATTAATGATAACTGTGCTTATCGTCTACTAGGGCTTTTTGATCTGGTGCGTCCTGAACTGAACTTGCAGCAGCAATTCGATACCGCCGCGATTCCGGTCGAAACTTTAAAAGTTGTGGAACAGCAGGGACTGATCAGGAAAAAGATTTACCGTCCGGCACTGGAAACTCAATTACTGGCTCAAGCCCGGCAACATGGCAAATCCTTGGCAAAAACTGCGCATCAGGTAGCGTATGCAGAAACCTCTGAAATGGAAACCATGCTGCACAATTATCCGGCTGAAGACCAAGCCAAGATTCTGGAAATGGCCTATGACCATTTATATCTGGATTTTCTTCGTCAAGAAGTTGATGAATCTTTTGCCCAGCCGCGCTTTCGCAAATTATTGGGCCTAAGAAGTCAGTTGGCGATAGACAAACAGCGTCAGCAGCCAGAGCGTCCAAAAATAGATCCGGTTCAAAGCCATCATGCCCGAAATATCGTTCTTGAAACTGGGCAAGTACAGGGTGAGACTTTTGTGCAGTTGGGGCATCGTCAGGCTTATCACGACCTCATGGATCCGCAAGGCGGGCTGCGTACAGGAACCCAATTATTATTCCTTGATGGTGCATTGCAGTATCGTGATGACCGCGTGAAGCTGGAGCATCTGGATCTACTTACAGTAAATTCCTATAACCCAATTAATGCGTTTAAAGCGCCGTTATCTTGGGGTTTTAGTCTGGGCTGGAAACAGGAAGCACTGGATCAGCATGGCCAGTTTAGTACCGAGCAACAGCATGGTGTAGCCAATTTTCAGGTTCAGGGTGGCTATAGCTGGGCAAATGAAGCACGTGAACATCTCTGCTATGTGCAGCTACAAAATCATGTGCAGGCCGGAAAAGCGCTAGACAAAGGATGGCGTATCGGTATAGGGCCAACGGTGGGTTGCCAGAATATCTGGACAGATCAGATCAATAGTCTGGTACAGGTGGAACTGCCGTATTGGGAAGACTCCCATCAGTGGCAACTGAAATTGAAAAGCCAGTTACAATATGCATGGAATACACAAAATGCCATTCGGGCGGGCTGGGAATATCAGCAACAGGAATCGAAAGACTGGGAAAAATGGAGTCTGGGCTTAGTCCATTATTTTTAATTTGGCTAACATAACATCGAATATTGAGTAAATTAATTTTATAGATCAAATGACTTGTATTTGAATGTTTAAAATAAATTTATGTTCGGAGACTTCTACCGATATTATCAAAGATTGTATTCAATAATTGGGTTAAAATGCCTGAATATTGTTGTATTTGTCACATAATATCACTGCGAATCGCAAAGTATCGGGAAAAGTTATATGAATAATGAGTGTATGGCTATGCTGGCGGAGCAGTGGAAGCAAATCTGTCAAAATTATTCATCAGATGATTTGCTACACGCATTTCAGTTTATTCAAGACCACTCTTTGGTACTGGTAGAAGAATTCTATAAAAATATGCTTCTGGAAGAAGAAGCATCTCAGTATTTTACTGATGAGCTGATTCAGCAGCGTTTACGCGATACTTTACATCAATGGCTTTCAGAAAGTTTTAGTGTAGCGCTGAATAAGCGTTATGCAGAGGCTGTGCAAAAACAGAATATCGTTGGACATGTGCATGCACGCGTCGGGATTCCATCCTGGCTGATTATGCGCGGTGTACGAGAAATTCAGCGCAAAATGTTTGAATTGCTAAGTTTAAATCCGCAGCCGAACATGCTTACTACCTGTAGTTATATTGTACAAATCATGGGATTTGCCACAGAAATTATGTGTCATTCCTATGAGGCGAAATCCGTCCAGAATCAGGAAATGAAGCACAGTTACCGGGTATTTTCTGCAATGCAAGATGTCGCGGTACAAAAAGATAAACAGCGCAGTTCATTGCTGGATTGGGAAAATGAGCTGATGTTCAAGGTCTTTTCTGGAACTACAGGCATTAGACATCAAATGCTGTCCAAGTCAGAATTTGGCTTATGGTTTATTCATAAGGCGTCTTATGCCTTTACCGGTTCTGATCAGGTCGATTTAATTATCGAGCGAATTTATCAGATCGATACGCTGAATCAGGCAGTGCTGGAATGTACTGAAAAAGATCAGATGCTGAATCTGATTCAAAGTATTCGTGACTTAAACCGTGAAATACAGCACTTGGTCGATCAATTATTCCAGGTTGCAGATTACATCGAATCTGGAAATGACTCTCTAACCCAGTTATTGAATCGCCGTTATTTAAATACCATTATTTCACGTGAAATCAATTTCTCTCGTGATAACCAGACACCATTATCCTTGCTAGCGATTGATGCCGACTTCTTCAAAGCCATTAATGATAAATATGGTCATGCAGCCGGCGATCTGGCTTTAAAATTTATTGCTGATGCCTTACAGAAATATATTCAGGGCAGTGACTACGCCTTCCGTGTCGGTGGGGAAGAATTCCTGCTGCTGCTGGTCGATTCCGATGAAAGACGCGCGCTGAACATTGCTGAAAATATCCGTAAATATGTAGAGCATGGCCTGATCAGTACGGCTCAAGGACAGCAATTTAGACTCACGGTTAGTATCGGCTGTGCGTTATTTGATGGTCACCCAGATTACCAAAGATTCCTGGATGCCGCAGATGCTGCACTGTATATGGCTAAAAATACAGGGCGTAACCGGGTCTATCTGGCGCAACCTTCTCAAATTCAGGGCACACAAAAAGCGTCTGTCTAATTTAAAATTTGCTGCTGAATCGCAGCCTGAAATTGCTGTTTTTGCCGCACATATTCGGGATGGACTTTGGCTTTATCCCATTTTTGTTTAAATATTTTCGCTGCAGCAGCTTTAACCGGATCTTCAGAACTGCGCGGCAATTCCTCACGCCCATGCGCACCACTTAAACCCTTTTTATCATCTGGAACCGGACCATCGTATTTTTTGCCGCCTTTATGATTGGCATAACGTCGGGCGCGGGTATAACCCATTTGTAAAAACTTGCGTGCCATATCGGCCCCGACGAAATCTTCATGTTTTAAATATTCTAGAAACAGGGCATAAATTTTTTCACTACTGGCTTGGGCTTTTTCCGCATCTGCAAAACGCCAGTGGGGCAGAATTTCCGACTTATAAGGTTCTACTAAAAGCACGCCTTGCTCACCGCGTCCAATCCGGTATAAGTCTGGACGTTTACGGAAATCAATTTTTTTAAAATCTAGACTATAGTCAAAACTATTTGAATGAACACGTGAAGGGCGTTTAGGCGGATCAGGCTGTTTTCTACTCATGGCTGTTTCCAGAATTTATACACTTGGATCATGCAGCCTTCTAAACAAAAGATCTGTATTTAAACATGGCAGGAAATGTAGTCAGGAAATTAATTATGCAGCATCAATTTGTTTATTTTTAAAACTAGGGAAGTTAAGTTAATGAGACAACTTTTTGAAAAGAATGTAGGGATAAAATTTTAAGAAATTGAATGAATACGTAGAAAAGTTAAGGAATTGATTGCAAAATTCCTTAACTGATGAAGATATTGAATTCGTACTTATCTTTTAACTTTCTACCACGACATAATATTTTTTAACGGCTTCAACCACTTCAAAAGTGCCAATAAAACCGGGTGGAATAATGCCGGCTTCACCTGCTTTGATTTCAACAAAGGATTGTCTTTGAGCATCATGTAAACGGACGATCCCTTCGATTACCTGAAAGAATTCCTGTTTATTCTCGGCAAATACGATATTCCACGCACCCACTTCACATTGCCAGATTCCGCAATCCATATTGGGATGTTGATAGGCACTCTGAGTCAGGCGTTTAGGATTGCCTTTAACCAGCCGGTCTGGCCGTGGATAATCGATACTTTCTTCAGCCTGGCCTAAACCTTGACCCGCAATCCAAATAGATGACATTTTCGTAACCTCACCGTGTAAAAAAGCCCCAATATCAATTGAGGCTTTCATGTATGAATCTATATTAATAACTTTCTGGTACAGCGCCTAAAAACTCACGGCGGACTTCTTTATCGGTTTTAAAGTCACCGATAAATGACACCGTACGCGTCGTCGATTCCTGTTTGCCAACACCACGCATCATCATACACATATGTGCTGAATCAATCATCACAGCCACACCACGTGCATTGGTGACTTCAGCAACCGCTTCTGCGATTTGCTGGGTCAGATTTTCCTGAATCTGCAAACGACGGGCAAACATTTCAGTAATTCGGGCAAATTTAGACAGCCCCAATACCTTGCCTTCAGGTAAATAGGCAATATGTACACGGCCATAAAATGGCAATAAATGGTGTTCGCAGAGTGAATAAAATTCGATATTTTTCACTAAAACCATTTCACGGTTATCTGATGGAAAAACCGCACTATTGGTCACTTCTTCCAGAGTCTGGCTATAACCTGAGGTTAAATACGAAAACGCTTTCGCAGCACGCACGGGCGTATCTTTGAGACCAGGGCGATTGAGATCTTCACCAACGGCAGTAAGAATGTTTGCGTAAGATTGCTGCATAGTCATATGACGTATTCACTTAAACTGAGAATGAACAAGGACGGCATTGTAGCAGAAATCTTTTACAATGCCTTATTTTGGGGGTAAATCCGCTTACTGTTTAAACTTTGGATTTTTTTCTGCACGTTTTAGCAAAACTAAAACTGCGCCAGTGCCACCCTGTTTTTCAGGCGCACTGACAAAGGCCAGAACATCACGGTGCTGACGTAACCAGCCGTTGACATAAGTTTTTAAAATCGCTTCCGGCCCTTTGCCATGTACGATCTTGATCACGTTCTGGTTTTCATCTTTGGCGATCTGGATAATCTGAAGCACAGCCTGACGTGCCTCTTCGACCGTACAACCATGCAGGTCGACAGCTTCGAACCAGCGCAGATTGCCTGCTTTTAAATCTTCAAAAACCTTATGCTGCAAGGTCGCAATGCGGTAGCTTAAGCTCGCTTGACTGCCAACCGGATTGAGCATGGCTTGAGTATCAGACAGGACGGTTTCATCGGTATGCATGGGGCCTTCGGCAGCAGCACGCTTGGCCAAAGTTTGCGCATCGACTTTTTTCTTGGGAGATTTTTCTATTTTCGCAATATTGCCGGCATCAATTTTTTGTACGCCTTGCATCTGCTTGCGAAATAGATCGAGGTCTTCCTCCTGTTCCTGCTCCGCTGTTTTCACGACAGGGGCAACAGGTTCAGCCTTAGGCTGAGGATGACTAATTTGCTTTTTAAGATCTTTGAGTAAATTGTACTGATCTTTAGAAAGCGAAGAATCGTGTTTGCTCATAATCTGGAAACGGGGGAGATACTGAATTTGGTAAATTATAGTCTTAAATGACTGAAAGGAGAAATGAATTGCACTAAATACAACATATCCCAAACCCAGCATTAATTTCTCAATAGTTTTCTAAGATTGTATAGCTTGATGAACTTTAAATAGAAAATAATTCATGAATATTCTCCTTTTATCATCTTAACAGTTGCCTCGATGGAACATCTCTCTTTAAATATAAATCAATCAAACCTGGAAAATAAAAAAATGAGTTATTCAGGCAGTTGTTTGTGTGGCGATGTCCAGTTCAAAGTAAATACGAATATTCAGGCCATGTATCATTGTCACTGCAGTTTATGTCGTAAACAGAGTGGTACGGCCGCAAATGCAGCAACTTTAGTTCATCAGCAATATTTTGAATGGACCTCAGAACAGACTTCAATTTCCTGCTATCAAAAAGAGACCGGATTTCGTTCTCATTTTTGTCAACACTGTGGCTCGCCTGTACCGAATCAGGTAGGTACAATTGCATTGATCTGGATTCCTTTAGGGCTTCTGGATCAAGCACCCAAAATTCAGCACAGACTGAGTTTTTGTCTGAACTCGAAGGTGGATTGGGCAGATGAAATCAAGGCGGATGAGTCCTATTCTGAACTGCCAGAATTTGAAAAATTAATCTCTTATTTTGATCATTCAACTCAGTATTAAATGAATTTGGTTAATAGAAATAAAAAAAAGCCCCATGCTGAGATGGGGCTTTTTTTATACTTAATATTTTAAACCGATTCAGGCTCACCGAATAAATCACGGAAAGCATGATCTGGGCGTGGCTGTTTCATGAAACTTTCACCGACCAGGAAAGCATGAATATCATGTTCCTGCATCATCGCAACATCAGCAGGGGTTGCGATACCGCTTTCAGTGACCAGCAGGCGTGAAGGATCCAGTAATCTTTTTAAACGTAGTGATGTATTCAGGTCGACATCAAAAGTTTTTAAATTACGGTTGTTCACACCCAGCAGACAACGATCAGAAAGTTTTAAAGCACGTCCTAATTCTTCTTCATCATGCACTTCAACCAGTACATCCAGATTATGCTCAAATGCGGTTTTAGACATTTCCTCTAACTGCTGATCAGACAGACAGGCCACGATCAGCAAGATACAGTCTGCATGTAGTGCACGCGCTTCAATCACGCCATAAGGATCGATCAGGAAGTCTTTACGCAACGCAGGCAAGTCACAGTGCGAACGGGCGATCTGAATATTTTCATCAGCACCCTGGAAAAAATCCACATCAGTCAGCACAGATAAGCAGGCAGCGCCGGCATCCTGATATTGCGCTGCAATTTCTGCAGGATTAAAGTTTTCACGAATCACGCCTTTAGATGGAGAAGCCTTTTTAATTTCAGCGATTACACCCGGGCGTTTAGACATCAAAGATTGAGCAAAACCACGTACAGATGTCGCAGCTTGTGCCAGTTCTTCTACATCCTTATAGCTTTTCTGCTTCAGACGAATAGCGAACTCTTCTTTCTTACGATCAACAATTTTACCCAAAATTGTATTTGCGATATCAACCATGATTCAAATTCCTGACCGTATTAAGCTTCGTATTGTTTGATGGTTTTGGTGAATTCAGACAGCACGCTCATTTTTTCCAGCGCCTGACCACCATAAATAATATCGTGTGCCAATGCCACACCTTGCTTATAGCTTGAAGTCAGGCCTGATACATAAATACCAGCACCGGCATTTAGGGCAATCATATTGGCGGCCTTATAGCCGATTTCAGATTTCTTCTTGCCTAAGGCATCTTTAATCAGAGCCAGACTTTCTGCTGAACTTTCAATAATTAAGCCAGTTAAGGTTTGCGATTCAATGTCGACCTGTTCAGGGATGATTTCCCATTCAATGATTTCACCGTTTTTCAGCTCAGCCACATGAGTTGAAGAAGCCAGACTGATTTCATCTAAACCATCACGTGAATGTACGACCATCACATGTTCAGCACCGAGCTGTTTCATGACTTCAGCGATTGGACGGCAAAGTTCATTGGAAAATACCCCGATGACCAAACGTTTTACGCCGGCCGGATTCGTAAGCGGGCCGAGCAGGTTGAAAATACTGCGAATACCCAGTTCTTTACGTGGACCAATCGCATATTTCATGGCTTTGTGATGGTTTGGCGCGAACAGGAAGCCAACACCGATATCACGGATACAGCGTTCGGTTTGCTGCATATTTAAGTCTAGATTAATGCCTGCCTGTTCCAACAGGTCAGAAGAGCCTGATTTAGTGGAAACACCACGGTTACCATGTTTGGCAATCGTTGCACCAGCTGCTGCAATTACAAAGGCTGAAGCGGTAGATACGTTAAACAGGTTTTGTCCATCACCGCCTGTACCGACGATATCCACCAGATGAGGAACATCACTGACATCGATTTTGGTTGCTAGTTCACGCATGACACGTGCTGCAGCGGTAATCTCGTCAATACTTTCGCCTTTCAGGCGTAGACCCATGAGTAGAGCACCGATCTGGGCATCGGTTGCTTCGCCAGACATGATGGTACGCATCACGTCTTCCATTTGTTCCTGAGTCAGGTGAATGTTTTTAGTAATATTACTTAAAGCTTGTTGAATATTCATGACTTGCGTTTTGCTCATTATGCGTAAATTTCAAGAAAGTTTTTAAAGATCTGATGACCATGCTGGCTCAGGATTGATTCCGGATGGAACTGCACACCTTCAATCGGTAGTGTCTTATGTTTAATCCCCATGATTTCTTCCATAGAGCCATCTTCTTCATTGGTCCAGCAGGTCACTTCCAGGCATTCTGGTAAAGTGGCCTGATCAATCACCAGCGAGTGGTAACGCGTTGCAGAGAAAGGATTCGGCAGGTTGCTAAAAATGCCTTTGTCGCTGTGATACATATCAGACAAGCGACCATGCATGACGCGTTTGGCACGAATAATATCGCCGCCAAAAGCCTGACCAATACTTTGATGTCCCAGACAAACACCGAGCAGGGGAATCTTGCCGCCAAAATGCTGAATGGCAGGAATCGAAATTCCCGCTTCACTTGGCGAACATGGACCAGGACCAATGACCAGATACTTGGGTTGCCATCGCTCAATATCCTCCAATGTCACGGCATCATTGCGGACTACTTTTACTTCTTGATTCAGTTCGCCAAAATACTGGACGATGTTATAAGTAAAGGAGTCATAGTTGTCGATCATTAGAAGCATGAGCTTAACCTATTGAAATTATTGCACTTAACTGTGCTAAAGTGATCCAGATTGAGCTTTATCGGGACTTGTTGCAAGTCTAGGGAATACACGACTAAATCGTTGATTTCATTGTGTGAAAATAAAGCACGCCTCATCATAGCAAAAAATAGCCACATCGGGCGCAATAATTTTTCAATTTTCAGCCTGGTGATTAGCTCACAGCCTTTTAAATATTTTAAATGTGCGTATAAGTAATTAACTGACGAAAAGTAAGTTTAAATAAATATTGCAGTTATTATTTTTTTAAATTAAAAATAAATAGGTTTTAAATTATTAAAGTTATGATGCTGAAAAAAACATCATTTGAATAATAATGCATGGGATAAATCAAACAATAAGATCGACAATTTGAATAAAAGTGACTCAAAATAGTGAACTTTTTAAGTACATAAACCTACAGATCACGCTTTGTAACTGATAAAAATTAACCAGAATTAAACGAAATTGAATATTTTTTAAACTAAATTAGCATAAAAACGCAAATCCTCACTGAAAAGTGCTCCTATTCTTACCTAATATGAAATCATCGCACTATTTAGGTGCGCTAAAAAAATACCTGCAACAAATCTCAGGAAGAATGCTTGAATATAGTGCATTTAGTTTAAGTCACAGTATAATAGCGACAAGGTATTTTTATCTTCCTATGTTTTCTTATAAAGATTTCAAGATTTTAGATATACTTTTAAAAGTTGGTACGCTAATTGCTTAATAGATACCAACTTCTAACACGCACTTTGCGAGTGCAACAAAAAACATCGGAGCAAAATGAGCATGGCGAACAAGGTCCTTCAACTCATACAAGAAAGTGGCGCGAAATGGGTCGATTTTCGCTTTACTGATACCAAGGGTAAAGAACAGCACGTTACTTATCCAGCAGACAGTATTGATGAAGATACGTTTGAAGACGGCAAAATGTTTGACGGTTCTTCAATCGCAGGTTGGAAAGGCATCGAAGCATCGGACATGATCTTACGTCCAGATGCAGAAACAGGTTTCATCGACCCGTTCTTTGCAGAGCCAACTGTTGTTGTGACTTGTGACGTTATCGAACCATCAACTGGTCAAGGTTATGAACGTGACCCACGTTCGATTGCTCGCCGTGCAGAAGAATACCTGAAATCTACAGGTATCGGTGATACTGCATTCTTCGGTCCAGAACCAGAATTCTTCGTATTTGACGAAGTGAAATGGGACATCGACATGTCTGGCGCGCGCCACACATTGATCGCTGAAGAAGCTGCTTGGTCTACTGGTAAAGATTACGAAGCAGGTAACTCAGGTCACCGTCCACGTGTTAAAGGTGGTTATTTCCCAGTTCCTCCTGTTGATTCTCATCAAGATATGCGTGCAGACATGTGTGCAAAAATTGAAGAAATCATGGGCCCAGGTCGTGTAGAAGTGCATCACCACGAAGTTGCATCTTGCCAGTTAGAAATTGGCGTGAGCTTCAACACAATGGTTCGTAAAGCTGACGAAGTACAACAGTTCAAATATGCTGTTTGGAACGTTGCGCACCAATACGCTAAAACTGCAACCTTTATGCCTAAACCAATGGTAGGCGACAACGGTTCTGGTATGCACGTTCACATGTCGATCTCTAAAGATGGCAAGAACCTGTTTGCTGGTGATGAATATGCAGGCCTTTCAGAAATGGCATTGTACTTCATCGGTGGTGTGATCAAACATGCTCGTTCATTGAATGCGATCACTAACCCATCTACAAACTCATACAAACGTTTGGTACCTCACTTCGAAGCACCGATTATGCTTGCTTACTCAGCGCGTAACCGTTCAGCTTCTATCCGTATTCCTTATGTTTCTAGCCCTAAAGGCAAACGTATCGAAGCACGTTTCCCTGATCCAATGATGAACCCGTACCTAGGTTTCGCTGCATTGTTGATGGCGGGTATCGACGGTATCCAAAACAAAATTCACCCAGGTGAAGCTGCTGACAAGAACCTGTACGATCTTCCTCCTGAAGAAGAAGCGAAAATCCCTACAGTGGCACACAGCCTTGAAATGGCACTTGAATCTCTTAAAGAAGATCATGACTACCTGCTTAAAGGTGGCGTGTTTACTAAAGAAATGCTTGATGCTTATATCGAACTTAAGACTGAAGATGTACGTCGTCTGAACACGACTACTCACCCAGTTGAATTCGACATGTACTACAGTCTGTAATTCTGATCTGAATTTCACTGTAAAAAAGACCCGCCTTTGTGCGGGTTTTTTTGTATGATGCTGTTATTGATCAAAGATATGAAGTTATGGCACAACGTAAAAGACATACCGGCTTTTTTCCCTGGATTGATCCTCAGGATCATAGTAAAGGCTTTAAACTGAATTTTTCTGAAGTGACCTATGTAGAAGTTGCGCGTACATCTGAAGGTTATAAGCAGGTCGAGTTTGTGGCATTACGTCATCCTGAGCTGGCTTTGGACTATGACTACCCACAAAGTTTTTATCTCACCACAGATGGCATGATTTTGAAAAAGCTGCCAAATGGAAAATATGAAGTGATTGCCAAGACAGATAATGCCTAATCGTGAAGTTGATAACGTTGTGAGTGTAAAATTTAAAAATCCGCATGGACAGCAGATGCCTACAGCACTTCGAGAGTGGCTGTATGCCTCAGGATCATTGACGCAGCAATTAACGGATCTGGCTAGTGGTCAGTTCCGGGTAGAGCCACAGCAGGAGCATTTTCAGCGTCTGGAATTTGTAGATTCCCGTTGGATGCAGATGCCACATCAGCATACGTCCTGGGTGCGAGAAAGTTATTTATATGGCTGTGAAGAGCAGCCTTGGGTCAAAGCAAAAAGTATATTTCCGATATTAAGCTTGCAAAAACGTGCGCGGATTTTTCAGCATATTGGATCGAAGCCGATTGGCTGGCTATTATTCCAGCGGACCAATCCAAACTGTGAACGACGTGTGATTTATCTGGAAGAGGGTTGGACCCGTCAGAGCTGCTATACTTGGCATGGTTGTAAATTTATCGTACAAGAAACATTTTTACCGGCATTTGAACACTTTATACAAAATCAACAGGCTTAACTTGATATGGCAACTGCACAAGCAATTACCTGGCGTGAACGTCTGAGCGCCTATTATTATCTTTGTCGTTTTGATAAGCCAATTGGCACAGAGCTGGTCTTTTGGCCGACCATGTGGGCGCTATGGGTCGCAGCAAAAGGTGTTCCTGATCTCAGTATTCTGGTGCTGATGATTCTAGGTGTAATTTTTATGCGTGCAGCGGGCTGTGCCATTAATGACTTTGCCGACCGTAAAGTGGATGCGCATGTCGAGCGTACCAAAACCCGTCCCTTAGCCACCGGTATTATTAGTGCTAAAGAAGCAGTGATGGTCTTTCTGGTGCTCGTCGCAGCCAGTGCCTGCCTGTTATTTTTCCTGCCGATTGAAACCTTTTACTGGTCATTTGGCGCGTTATTTTTAGCGTTCATTTATCCATTTATGAAACGCTATACCCATTTGCCGCAGGTATTTTTGGGAGCTGCGTTTTCCTGGTCCATTCCTATGGCCTATACCGCAGTCGGGCAGACACCGGACTTAACCTGCTGGCTTCTCTATTTTGGCAATCTGGCCTGGACCGTGGCCTATGACACGCAATATGCGATTACTGATCGTGAATATGATTTGAAGATTGGGGTAAAATCCACAGCCATTTTATTCGGTCAGCATGATATTCAGATCATTAGTACCTTACAGGCTCTAAGTCTGGTCTTGATTGGCTCGGCGTTATGGATTGAGGATTTGCTTGTTCCATTTGGCCTGATGGGTCTGCTCGCAGTCGCAATTGATTTTATTTACCAATGGTCAAAAACTCGAGATAAGGACCCGCAGCGCTGTTTCTGGGCCTTCCGGCATAACCGTTGGGTGGGGCTGATGATTTTCCTTGGAATCTTTGCCGCGCTTCTGTAACTGCACCTTGTCGATTCATAACAAAAGCATCCTATAAGGGTGCTTTTTTTTATGCTTAATTCAAGATTCTTCATGAAAATCATAAACAACAATAAGGGATTAGAATATGAATAATGTAGTGAAAAACGGTTTCAAAAAAACCTGTCTGGCACTGGTATGTTCCATGTCATTGTTTATGACTGCGTGTAATGACGATGATAATGATTCGTTCCGACCACAGGAAAGGGTATTTTTAAGTCAACAGTCTTATGATGAGGATACCTTGCCTGAAGCATCGGATATTTAAGTCATACGCTATAATATGCCAAACGTAAATGGTGAACGGGCTGAAGCGACAGCCATGGTGTTTTATCCAAATATACCTCAACCTCAAGACGGATGGAGGGTGGTGGTTTGGGAACATGGCACGGTGGGTAGCGGTGATTCTTGTGCACCAAGTAATAACCAGCTGAATAATAATTTTAGAGGATTGGCCAGCAGCTTGCTTGCACAGGGATATGTGATTGTTGCACCCGATTATGAAGGATTAGGTACTCGGGGGATCCATCCTTATTTAAATTTAAAAAGTGCGGCACAATCGGCTATCTATGCAGTAAGAGCCTTTAAAGAACAACAAGGAAATCGATTTAATGGTGCTTGGGTTTCAGTGGGACAATCCCAGGGAGGACACGCATCACTTGCCACAGCCCAGTTTGCCGATGAAGATCCAAATTATAAGGCAGCAGTGGCAGCAGCTCCGGCCTCAAGTCTGGGTTATATTATCAGTGAAGTAGCACCGCAAGCGCTTAGTGCTTTGGTTGAGGCTGGACAAGATAATGCTGCGAAAGCGGTCTATGCAGAATTACTGGCATATGCGGCTTATGTGGCTGTAGGGATTAAAGCTTATGAACCAGGCTTTAACTATCGCAATATATTTTCAAGCCGTGCAGGGATTGTAGCTGAAAAGGCGGAAGGCACGACTGGAGAAAATGGACTTTGTTTAGGGCCATTGATTACTGAATATATACAAGATATTGATGATTATTTGGTGAATAATCCAGAAAAAACGGTCGTGGACTATCCGGGATTAGTAGAAAACTTCCAGAATAATTCGTCGGTTGAAAAGTTCCTAGAGAATAATCAGCCAGCAACTGAAAAAATTAATGTTCCTGTGATGATCATTCAAGGTACTGCAGATAGGGCTGTTCCGTATCCAGTGACAAATACATTACAACAAGGCTTGAAAGATATGGGAACCACAGTGACTTTTGTAGAGGTAGAGAATGCTTCACATACCGAGGCTATTGTAGAAAGCAGAACTCAGCTGCTGACCTTCATCAATACCTATATGCCTTCAGGTATTTCTGTCAATCCTTAATCCTAAAAGGAGCTTCGGCTCCTTTTTTATTCCTTGTGATGCTAGGCCTTGAGCAATCATTTAAGTTTGTTATAGTGGCTTAAGATTATAGGTTATCAGTGTAGGCTCGTTATGTCGGAACAGACAAAACCCCGCAGTATCAAAAAACTGCTTATCTTTGGAACCTTGGCTTTGTGTGTTCCGATTTTTTTAGTGACGATGGCATTTTTGGCTGTTAATAGTGATGCAAAAAATCAGGAAAAATATAAACAGCAACAGGCTGACATGATTGCCCGGATTGAAGCACGCGAAGCGGCTGAAAAATCAAAGGCAGAGCAGGAGACTCAAGCAACTCAAGCTGCTTCCGAAGCTGAAACAAATTCCTCTCATTAAACTATTTATCTCAAATCTCTTTGTAGCTGCCGGATCGTTGGGATTTCAATGTAGCGGACGACCGTATAGCCGGCAGCAATCAGCATCGCATCGCGTTCTGCATCTTCCTGTTCCTTGCCAATATGGGTGGGGTCATCCAATTCTATAATCGCCACCACATTATATTCCCGGTCCATCACCACAAAATCGGTCACCTTGCGGTTGAACTTGCTGCGCATTTTCATATTGTCATGCGTAATCAAAGCACTAAATGCGACCTGTGCCAGAATGTGATGGTGTGGAAAAGCATCTTTCAGGCGAGTAAACATCTTGCTTTCGAAAGCTGTAATGACACGCTTGGGATAGAATTTCTTCTGGCGGGTAAACAGATGGGGGAAGAGCAGGCAAATTAAGGCAAAGCTTGCCAGACAGCCAATCACAAAGAATATAAACTGACTCAAATCAAACACGGATCATAAAAGAGAAAAGAATAAAAAAAACCCACTTCGTAATGAGTGGGTTCTTTCGGAATCTTGGCTCTCCCACCTGGGCTCGAACCAGGGACCTGCGGATTAACAGTCCGTCGCTCTACCGACTGAGCTATGGGAGAATAGATTGGCTCTCCAACCTGGGCTCGAACCAGGGACCTGCGGATT
>NZ_VPEG01000115.1:0-2099 GCF_013417275.1 Acinetobacter sp. YH16038
AAGTTAGATTTTAAAGCCTTTTTTCTTTGAAAAAAGTAGGTAGGTTTTTTAGCGTTTTTAGAACAAAACAAGTTCTTTTTTTCTGATGAAAAGACAAAAAAAAAGCCCAGAGTTATCTCTAGACTTCTTGTTTCGTTTTCGAATTTCGGCGCTCAAGAGTTGCACCTCTGCAGAGCTCTTTACCTCCTCATCGACTCACAAATATAATGTTTTTTTTCGGAAGTTCCGCCCCCTCCCCCACCTTGGTGGCAAGAAGTTTTTGTGTCACAAAAACACATCTTGCAACTATTTAAAATCGCTATGTTATTATATAAAACCGTGTTTAGTGAAGATTTTATTTTCTCGCATTACCAATGGAGAAAATTCTTTTCTCCATTGGTAATGCGAAATATCATAGGACTAAAAGTGCAAAATATCAAAAGACCAGAGTATAAAAATATCAAAATATCAAAATATCAAAGGATATTTTACCCCTCCGATTTCATATGATTTTATCATTGGTATAACCTACTAGACCAATTTTTAATCGTACCTCTAAAATTTGGTCGTAGGCTCTTCGAGAGATAAAAAACAAATCTTGTTTTGTTCTGAAAACGCTAAAAAACCTAAATGTTTTAGCGCAGCTAAAAAAATCACTCCCGTACTTTTTTCTGACACAATCGGAGAATTTCCGGTTCTAGTTCTTCGCCGATCAACATTTCCCCTGTTGCTTGGTTAACCCAATCGAATGCATCTTTTTGCCAAATCCATAAACTTTCTTCGTTTCCTAGACGCAAATAAAGTTCTTCTTCAAATTGTCCTTGTACTTGAAAATCTTCGTCTGTCGGCTCTTTTATAGCTTTAATTCCTCCAAAAGTAGCAAGAGTACGTTTCCCTTTTAAAATACAAAAAAGTGCGTCTAATCGTTTAAAATTATCTGATTTAGACAAATCAACAGTCATTTTAATAGCGTACTTAAATAACTCCGATAAAGCTCCTGCATTAGCAGGCCTGATATCTTGAGCATTTGGATTAGATTGAGGATTCCGTTTTAACCATTCTTTTACAATCCACTCAGCATTCGCCCACCCATCAACAATCATATGCATATGGTAGTGATATTGTCCATTCGGTCTAATAGTACATTCCATTGTCCTAATTCCTTTTAAAAAAACACCACTCTTAAAGGCATCCCCTCTCTTGTCTTTGCTTGAATTATAGAGCATTCTCCAGCTTTTTTCCATTTCTTCTATTTGGCTTTGGAGTTCTTCAATGGAACAAGTAGGTCTTGTAAGAGTAACAAAAAACGGCTGTCCAAAATCATTAATTTGAGTAGCATATTGTTTTATATTAATAGCACTACGTATACGATTACAAGTATAGCACCAACGATTTTTGCAGTAAGTTGAAGTCATTTTTTCGCCGTTATAATGTTTAACACGATTGCAATGATAAGTATTATCATAGCTCTTTTTTAGAGGAGAGCTGGGATTCCACATTGCTAAATTAATTGCAAAGTGGTCTGTTATGGCTTTGTATTTTTGTTGTTTCTGTCCTTGTGTAAGGCTTTTTTTATTATCTTTACCCATAGAAAATGAGACGATACAATATCGCGTTTTAGTCTTGCTGAAGAGGTCGGATTCCAAAGCAAGAATTATACATCTTTGTCTTTTATCGAATCAAAGATACAAAAAATAAATGCTTGGGTTTTTACTCAAGCATTATTTTTTTACAGCAATTGCTGTTTTTTATCTCTCATTTTAGGAGCAAGGGGCTAAAACGTCATGACAATTTCACTGCGTTACATTGCATTCCTATTTCGTCCCTTGAAAATTTTTTACGCTTCGCTAAATTTTAGATTTTTCATTCTGAAAAATTGGAAAAAAACCCACTTGAAAAATAGATTTCCCAAGCAGTTATGCTAATGTATCAAGGCTATGAGGTAAAACCCTTGAAAACAAAGGACTTAGGGGCTTTTTACCGACAAATAGAAAAGTTAGATTTTAAAGCCTTTTTTCTTTGAAAAAAGTAGGTAGGTTTTTTAGCGTTTTTAGAACAAAACAAGTTCTTTTTTTCTGATGAAAAGACAAAAAAAAAGCCCAGAGTTATCTCTAGACTTC
>NZ_VPEG01000116.1:0-2082 GCF_013417275.1 Acinetobacter sp. YH16038
GCTTCTAATGCAGCTTCTACTGCTTCTTTAGCAGCTCCTGTACGTTTAACCTCTGCGTCAATTTTAGCTTGTCTTTCTGCCGCAGCAGTAGCCTTTGCCTCTGCAATGATTTTTAAGGCTTCTGCTTCTTTAGCTAGTTCTGATTTCGACTCAATATTTTCACCTGCACATTTAGTTTTAATTGAAAAGTATTCGATTATCTGCTTATTGGAATTAAAGTTAGTCGAGTCAGAATTTGCCATAAAGCTAAGAAAATTAGCAATAGTTGAGTTCATGTACGAACTCAACGCTTCTTTTGCTGGGGTTAAACATTCACTAACCTCTAATCTTTCTAAATCTCTTTTGACATTCTGTAATTCACTAATTGGTGTTGCTAGTGCTATGCGTGCTGTGGATGAAGCTAACTTGTGAGCATCATCCCAACGGTTTTCAATAGCGTTTAATTGATCTACACCTTTATCTTTAGCTTCAAATGGGTTTTTACAACCGCTAACTAATATTGAGAAAATAAAAATTGTTAGTATTAATTTATTCATGTACTACAAGAACTCTTTAAAAGAGTGTCACCCTCTGCAACACTTTAACTTCATAACTATTCTATAGTTTCTTATTAATCAATGATATAGGTGTTTATGGATAACATTAAACAATTAAGCTTTAATGTTCCTTAAGGTGTACCTTTTCGGAATGTTCCGCAATTAGTCTAGAAGTCTTGAAAATCCATGTTCCTTAAGGTTGTTTTTTGTATCGGAACGCTATAAGATATCAAGTCTAGATCATGCGGAACACAAAGAGTATAAAATGGCACACGTAGCGTATATCCGAGTAAGTACCACAGAACAAAATACTGATCGTCAGTTAGCAGATACAGGGATTGAGTTCGATAAAATCTTTGAAGATAAAGCAAGTGGAAAAAATACTGAACGCCAAGGACTAAAAGACATGCTCGATTACGTTCGAGAAGGTGACACAGTACACGTTCATTCTATTGACCGTTTAGGTCGATCTTTGATTGATCTTAAAACGTTAGTTACACAGCTAAATGATAAGGGCGTAGCAGTTCACTTTCATAAAGAGAACCTGCCATTTGAAGTTGGCAAGCAGAACTCAATGCAAATTCTAATGTTTAACATGCTAGGAGCCTTTGCTGAGTTTGAGCGTTCTATCATTAAGGAGCGTCAGCGTGAAGGTATCGAGAAAGCTAAGGAGAAAGGTGTTTACAACAAGGATAAGCGCAAGAAGGTAGATTACACAGAATTGAATGCAGCTATTGAAAGCGGTATGTCATATCGTCAAGTAGCTGAGAAGTTCAATGTAGGCGTTGGTACAGTAGACAGAGCAGTTAAGGCACATAAAAAAATCTGAGTGATTAGGATATTTCGGAATTTTAACAAGATTACTTTTGATGGTGGGGGTAAGTGTTAAGCAACATTCCCAACAATCTCAAAAAAAGTGTATAGGTGTGATGCCTTGTATAGTGGCGTTAGCCTGGTGATGATATGAGGAAGGTTTTAATTGCGGGTGTGAAATGTCAAACAAGATGGCATCGACCACCAGGATATTTCCTGAAATTTAGCATATAGCACAATGATATTTGTTTAAGTCATTGTTTTTAAATGAAAAGTCTTAATAATCAAGGCTTTTACAATGATTCTACAACAATAGAAAACAATGATTTGAACAATGGAATACAACTGTTATCATCAATAAATGAACAGTTTTTAACATGGGTTACACATGGCAAGAATCAGTATAAATAAAGCGTCTTTGGATTTTAATATCAGTCGGAATACCTTGTATAAGCACATCAAGCAGGGAAAGATAACCAAAGATGCAGAAGGTAAACTAGACACTAGTGACCTGGTTAGATTGTATGGTACGCATGTTAATGGGCAACAAGAATCAACAATAGTTGACACCAATATTTCTGCTCAATTTGAACAGTTAAGACAAGAAAACCAACAACTAAAGCAGCTACTAGCAGTCAATGAAATGTTGGTAAACCAGTTGCAGCAGCAAATACAGGACTTAAAGCATGATAAACAACAACTATTTAACCAGCTCGACCAAAAATTACTTGAA
>NZ_VPEG01000117.1:0-2007 GCF_013417275.1 Acinetobacter sp. YH16038
GGTATGATTGCTCTTTGTACACAGCCTCATAAAAATGCTGATAATTATGCTTATACCAATGATCAATTAGTAGAGTTTAAAAAAAATAAGGTTAATTCAGAAAAAGTAAAAGGCAATTTTGAATGGCGGAGAAATAAATTATTAACCGTAGTAGGGGGAAATTTCTACTATGAAACACCTCGCGCACTTGTAATTGATAATTATGATGTAGTTTCTTTAACAAGGGATGAAAGTGGTTATTTACTGCTAAATGTTGAAATGCTTAGTGTGTCTAAGGAAGAGCGTTTAGTAATGAGGAATAACTGCTGGGAAAATATAGGAACTCCTATTGATTTTAAGTGCCCCCCTAGTGGTAAAGAAATTGAAATTAAATATGAAAATGGAGATTTTCTATCAATTAAATTTTATGTCATTAATAATAAAGAATTATTTAAAAAGAATTTTGATATAGAAGCTCCTGATTCCTTAGAATTCCCTCTAACTATTTCTGAAATTAACTTTGAAGTATCTGGTATAGACATAAAAGTTTCACCAAAAGGTACAAACATTCAAACAAATCAATTTATACGAAATTTTTCATATAATTGTGGTGTAGGTATGATGTTGAATTTAGGAATAAAATGGCGTCAAAATTGGAATTTAGTACCAGTTCCTAGTCGTAGAGCAGCCTCATGTCCATGTAATAGTGGTTATAGATATAAACACTGTCATGGAAAAATAGAATTAGGGGGCTAATTTTATTTATAAACCTTCATTTTACATAATGGCTGTTATACGAAATTTAGATGTTAGAACCCATTTAAATTAATGAGTTATTGAATAAGTAAAACCCTCTAAGTAGACTTTTAGAAGTTGTAAATCTAGGAAAAGGCTAAACATGCCGTTGATTGAGTATTACGGTCTGCTATTTGAATGGCACGATAAAAAAATGGAAATAGTCTATCGAGGGCGTGAAATTACTTTTGAAGAAGTATGTAGCGTTTTTCTTGATCCAGAGCTGATTTCCTTTGACGATCTTGGTCATTACGATGAGCAACGGCTAATATCAATTGGTCTGAGTAATCGTGGTAGACTACTAACAGTGGTTTGGGTTGAACGTGGTGATGTTGCAAGAATCATTACTGGCTTTGAGCCATCGCACAATCAAAAGCGGAGGTATAACCATGCAAAATGAATTAGAACGTTATAAAAATTTTGACCCTACCAATGCGCCAGTAGTAAAACCAAATTTTGTGAAAAAATTACAAGAACGCCATGCCACTGCTCAAGCAAAGGCTTTTGATGCAGATGTTGTAACTTGGCTAAGCTCTCAAGATAATGAAACAAAACAGCATATTAACGATATGGTTCGTCATATCATGGCTTTGAAACGTGTTTAATTAAAATTTAGCTCGATACTTTGAAACATGGCTAAAGCCATGTTTCAAAGTCGGGCAACTTTGCGCTTGCTGTAATTTGCTTAGCAATGAGAAAAACCAAGCAAAGTACCGATCATCTAGTATTTTTCAGGATCATTAATGAATTTGCATTTCTCATAAAGCTTTTTCGTCCGCTTACGCTTGATAATGAAGTAGGTCGAAATTTTAATGTTGCTCAGTCGTTCGTAGACATTCACTCGGCATCTTACGATACATCTAGCTATACATATTAGTTATAACAAATTAAAATTAATTAATTTTTACTTAAATATGAATATTATGAAAATACTAATTCTACTTTTTTCATTTACTATTTTATCTACTTCTACCTTAGCAAATAAATACGACTGGACATATATCCCACCGCCAAGTGTTAATTTTCAAAGTTACTCTCAAGGAAATCAGCAACTTCAAAATGGTTTAAATGCTATGGCTGATGCCGTAGTTAATTATGCTAATAAAAAACAAAATAACAGTACTACTTCTTATAATAATGTTGGTAACTTCACATATGGGAGTGATGGTAGTTCTTATTACAATACAGAAGATCGTTCTTACGGTTCAAATGGTTATACTTATTACCAAATAA
>NZ_VPEG01000118.1:0-1984 GCF_013417275.1 Acinetobacter sp. YH16038
ACAATCACGTTATGAGATGTATACATCGCAATCTGATAGGTAATTTAAGGAATAAAAAAACCCCGGCATCCTGCCGAGGTTTTTCGTATTGGTTTGCTCGGTATAACTCCTGTCGTACCTTACTGTCCTTGTGCGTATCTGTATTCTTATTATTGTGTGGAACTTCCTGTTCCTGATGACTTCATCATAGTAAAAATGGGTTGAGGTGAATATCCGCAAAGTCCCTAAATTACTGTGCGCCAGGGCGTACAAAATAGCCTAAATTTTATCCACAAAAATTGGGGATAATTTCGGATGCAAGAGTCTTGTTACTTGGGCAAAAATGCGGAAATTGAGTATTTTTTAACCAATTTTAGTGGCTAAATATTACAAAGTTGCTTAAAAACTCACCAACTTATTACAGAAGCTAATTTTTGTGCATTTTGTGCTCAAGGTTGGGTTTTTAAGTTGTTGATAAATAAAAATATTTTTAAAAGCGTTTCGTATAAGCTCTATTATGTTAAATAGGTAGGGAATCAGGCTCAATCATTTTATTTTAAGATGAGTTTTGAGTACTTAATTATATGGTCTGTAACACTTTCTAAATGGTAAGGTTGATGAATCCAATGATGCCAGTAGAGTTGAACTTTATTTTCTAATTCTGGACATAAATCAATCATTTCATCTTGATCATAGAGGCTATTTAATTGGAATTCTGGAACCATTCCGTAACCTATTCCAAGTCGTATAGCGGTCAAAAAAGATTCTGAAGAGGGTATTAAGTGAAAAGGGTAACTACCCTTTGTTAGACCGAATTGCTTTACTAAAATATCAAAATGAAGATGGTCTTTTTCATTAAATATTACAGCAGGTGCTAAGCATAGGGCTTGTCTATTTATGCCACTAGCAAACCATTTTTTTATGAATGCTTTTATTGAGAATTACATCCTTTCATAGGTTTAGGTTCAATTGAGATACACGCATTAACAATTCCTTTTTCTAGTAAGGAATATGTATGAGCCTGATCATCAACGATTAGATTCAGCAATATTTTATTTTTTATAAGTACATCTTTGAGGGTTGGAAGTAACCAGGTTGCTAGGCTATCGGCATTAGATGCAATAACCACTTTAAAAAATTCAGCTTGTGACTTATTCATCAAATCATGTAAAAAATTCTGTTCCAATCTTTGACTTTTCTTTAAATATTCAAATACTTGCTGACCTGATGTGGTTAATTTACAAGGCTTACTACGTATTATTAATAACTGTCCTAATTCTTTTTCTAAAGCTTGCAATCTTAAGGTTACAGCAGATGGAGTCAGGCAGAGCATTTTTCCTGCCTGATCGAAACTACCAGTCTCAACTACCGCTAAAAAGGCTTCGCATTGTTTTTTTTCTAACATAAGAATTATTTAGCCAACCCAAAATATTCTTAATTTTAATGAATAAAAAAAACAAATACACATAATTCAAATAAATAGATACTTCAGATAAGTCAATATGGTTACATTTTTAACAGGATTGGGGGTTGGGTTTTCTCTCATATTAGCCATTGGTGCTCAAAATGCTTTTGTTCTGAGACAAGGACTTAAGCGTGAATATGTTTTTAGTGTTTGTCTTATATGCGCCTTATCTGACTCTATTCTTATTTATTTAGGAACTACAGGATTCTCAAAGATCGTTGAAGAATTTCCTTTAATTACTATTTTTGCTCAATATTTTGGAGCTGTATTTTTATTCATTTATGGTTTGAGAAGCTTCTATTCAGCTTTTAGAAAACATACGCGTCTTGATCCGAGTAATATTGAAAAAGCTAATATTTATCATGTGCTAGGTACTTGTTTAGCATTTACCTGGCTCAACCCTCATGTTTACTTAGATACCGTTGTACTAATGGGTTCTATTTCCACGAACTTTGAAAGCGAGCTGCATATATTTACTATGGGAGCAATCCTATCTTCTTGGATATTCTTCTTTTCTTTAGGACATGGAGCAAAATTTCT
>NZ_VPEG01000119.1:0-1969 GCF_013417275.1 Acinetobacter sp. YH16038
GAAATCACTGAAGATCATCAAAAACTTTATGATCAGTACGTTTCAGGTGATTTAAACAAGCAAGATTTTGAAGAACAACTAAACAAATTGATCAAGTAACCGAGCGAGTGTCTACGAGCGACTGAGCGTTATAAAAATTTGCCCCTGCCTTTTCCCTGATTACAAGCTCCCTGTTGCTTCATAACGAGATTTACAGAGCAAGGCGACTGTAGCCACTGGCTCCATGACGAGCGAAGCGACTGTAGCCACTGGCTCCATGACGAGCGAAGCGAGCATAAAGCTTTATGAGCGAAGCGAATCCATTCTTGTTTTTAGCGTCCTAGTGGATATTTGAAAAAACTGCCCCCAGGAATCGAGCGCAGCGAGATTCAATAGAGTTTGAGCGAAGCGAAAACATAGGGCAGTTTTAAATGCTTTTTAATTTTTTTTTGGCTTTTAATAATCTTTTAAGCTTTTAAATGCTTTTAGACACGCTGAAAGCATTGCTGTGTGCGCGTTTCAAGCTTCATTAAGTGACGTTTACCTTGCAATTAAGTGACGTTTACCTTGCAAAAAAATGAAAATTTCAAAAGATAAAGTGACGTTTACCTTGCATGTTGTGACGTTAATTATTAAAGTCACATAAACGTCTAAGAATAATAGAGTCACATAATGAGTAATTTAGTTGTTAAAGATAATGCGTTAATTAATGCGAGTTATAACCTCGATTTAGTCGAGCAAAGATTAATACTTTTAGCGATTATTGAAGCTCGTCAAAGTGGCAAGGGAATTAACGCAAATGACCCATTGATCATTCACGCTGAAAGCTACATCAATCAATTTTCGGCACATAGAAATACTGCATATCAAGCATTAAAAGATGCTTGTGATGACCTATTTGCAAGGCAATTCAGTTATCAGAGCCTTAGCGATAAGGGAAATATCCAGCACCATAAATCAAGATGGGTGAGTGAAGTTATTTATGTTGAGAAAGAGGCGGTTGTTAAATTAATTTTTGCCCCTGCCATCATTCCATTGATTACTCGCCTAGAAGAACAGTTTACAAAATACGATATAGAACAAGTTTCAGGGCTTACAAGTGCTTACGCTGTAAGACTTTACGAATTATTGATTGCTTGGCGTAGCACAGGTAAAACACCCATTATTGAGATACAAAAATTTAGACAAAAACTTGGTGTTCTAGATACTGAATACAAACAAATGAACGATTTTAAAAAGCGAGTTTTAGACATTGCCATAAATCAAATTAATGAAAAAACAGACATTAAAGTTAAGGTCGAACAGCACAAAACAGGTCGTGCGATTTCAGGATTTTCCTTCAAGTTTAAGCAAAAACAAACGGAAATTTCTGAAAAATCAGTATCTCCCCAACGAGATCAAAACACGCCTGACCTATTCACCAAAATGACAGATCCGCAACGCTTCCTATTCGCTCACAAGCTGTCAGAAATGCCTGAAATGAGCAAATACTCTGAGGGTACAGAATCCTTTCAAGATTTTGCGAAACGTATAGCAGACATGCTGTTAGAACCTGAAAAATTTAAAAAGTTTTATCCGCTTTTAGAAAAACTTGGCTTCGGTTCTAAGAAAAATCAATCAACAGTGAAACTGGTTGATCAAGTCAAAACCTACTCTATCGAAGATCATAAATTTATTGCATTCGACCCAAGGGGGAGCGTTCATCTTTCGAGCTGTGCTTTCAGCATTGCACGGGACAAAAGGTACAAGCACTTGAAAAAAGATAGCGAAAAAATGGCAGACTTTGAAAGCAGATTAAAAACGATGCTTCTCGATGAAAAACAACAATCTCAATTTTTTGAGATTTTGAGAGGTGAAACATCAAGGTTTAAACCTAACTAAAATCTCCTCTAAAAAAGATTTCAAAATGCCCCAACTTTTGGGGCTTATTTTTATCTTTTTCAGAGGTCGGTTTTTTGTTTCTCGGAGAGAAACGCGTAAGCGTGCATTC
>NZ_VPEG01000120.1:0-1950 GCF_013417275.1 Acinetobacter sp. YH16038
TGAGTGCGGTTAACCTCAATGGCATCATAATTTTCATATTTTGGATAATCATTTGAATTATATGCTTTAGTTAAAACTAAATTTTCATGACGTCTAGTGGTATCTAAATTAGTAAACCAACGAACACCTTTGACTCTAATAAAGCGGCGCCCTGTATCATCTATCCCACAATTACTTGCATTTAATGGATAGTCATCAGGAACATAAAACTTACGATCTCCTGATCTTATAGAATCACCATACCAAATTTTATTATCACGAAAGAGTGGGAATATTTCCTTGCATGTTGATGCATTCATATTTCCAAGAATAATAAACTTTTTTTTATGCTGCATTAGCAAACTAATATATTCACGGAAAAGACTGAAGGGAGGATTAGTGACTACAATATCTGCTTCTTGTAATAGAGTTTCACATTCTTTTGAACGAAAATCACCATTACCATTTAAATGTACAAGAGAGTTACTCGGTATAGCAAATAAAGATTCTAAGTCTAAAGAACCATCAGGTCTTTCTAAACTATGGTTAGGTACCTCTTTTACTACTGCTTTATAGGCACTAGTTCCCCCATTTAGAGGATATTCTTGGCCTGCTAAACTAGATTCTGAATAGCAAGTGGATATTAGACCCGCTAATTCTAAGTCATCGAAATGAAGTATAAAGAATCTAAAGAAAGCTGATTCAAATGGATCATCACAATTACAAAGTATAGTTTTTCCCTTGAAATGCCTTCTATGGTTCATCATTTCCACAAAAACATCTTCATATTGAGTGTAAAATTCATCTTTTTTAACAATAAATGCATTATTAAGAGTGGCATTTCCAGATTTCAATTGAACTATTGGACGCTCGATATTTATATCAAATGGCATCTTTCCCTCACGAACAACAGTTTTAAGAAATGTATTAATCGCTGTGGACATGCTAATACCAATTTCATCAAATATTTTGCTAGCACTTTTTTTAACATCTAGATCAATACGGATTGTAGTGGTTGGTTTGATGGACATCTTTGGGCTCCAATAGAGAAATACAATGTAGCACAATTTAGTGCTGTAATCTCTATATAGAAGCATTGGTAATACTAGGATGATTATTAAAACACCAATCTTATTATTGAGTTTTCCTACAATTAACATAATACGGATTATGCGAAACGAGAGCCTACTGCTCTCGTTTTTTCATTCTAGAACTGCTAAACTTCTTATACGCCATTGACGTACTTCAACCTATGTTATTCATTGAAACCAGTATTTTTACCAAGCAAATTAAAGAGCTTGTGAGTGATGAAGAGTATCGTCAGCTCCAGCAAGATCTCTTGGTACAGCCTGATAAGGGCGACTTAATCAAGAATGGCGGTGGAATTCGTAAAGTACGCTGTGCTCAAGGCAATAAAGGTAAAAGTGGCGGTATCCGGGTGATCTATTATTGGGTCACAGAGGATGATCAGATCTTTTTCTTAGTGGCTTATCCAAAATCAGTAAAAGATAATTTAACAGATAAGGAAACCGCCATTCTGCACCAACTCGTGAAGGAGCAATTTCATGGATAACAACTTATTTGATGACTTGGTTGCTTCAATCAAAGAAGCTGGAGCTATCAAACGTAAAGAAGTTAAAGCAAGCCGAGTTACAGAACTCGAATTGCCTGATATTAAAGAAGTACGTGAAAAAACTGGCTTGAGCCAAAATGAATTTGCTGCACGTCTACATATTAGCCCCCGTACCCTGCAAAATTGGGAACAGGGACGACGCTATCCAACTGGACCAGCAGCTACATTGATTCGAATTTTAGATGCTCACCCAAGCCTTATTTGAAAAAATTACTTAAAAAATGGGAGCTTAAGGCTCCCATTTTTATTTCGTATAAGGTGTATTATGTTAATTTTAGAAAATCTTCACTACTATTATTTTAAAATAAGCCTTATATCCAAGCATAAAACAAGGTTGT
>NZ_VPEG01000121.1:0-1948 GCF_013417275.1 Acinetobacter sp. YH16038
TTTAGCGTCCTAGCCGGTCTTTGAAAAAAACTGCCCCCAGGAATCGAGCGCAGCGAGATTCAATAGAGTTTGAGCGAAGCGAAAACATAGGGCAGTTTTAAATGCCGTTTTTGATTTTTTTGGGCTTTTAATAATATAAAAAGCTTTTAAATGCTTTTAAGAGCCTTGAAAGTATTGATATACGTGCGTTTCAGAGGACATACCGACACAAATAGTTTGTCATACCGACACAAATAGTTTGTTCAAAAACACCAATACCGACACAAATAGTTTGCATTAAGACACATAAAAATATAATGTGTCTTTATATACATAAAAATAATGGTGTCTTAATGAAAGGCGGGTTAGTTGTAAAAGATAATGCTCTTATGAATGCCAGTTACAACTTAGAGGTAACAGAACAAAGGTTAATTTTATTGGCAATTATCAGTGCTAGAGAAACAGGGAAAGGAATTACTGCTGACAGTAAACTAGAAATTCATGCCAGTGATTATGCAAAACAGTTCAATGTCACAAAAGAAGGGGCTTACAAGGCTTTAAAAGAAGCTGTAAACAACCTATTTGATCGACAATTTTCATTCCAAGAAGAAACATCAAAAGGGATTGGTATTGTTCGCTCACGATGGGTTAGTCGTATTAAATACATTGATGATTCTGCTCTACTAGAAATCACCTTTGCCCCTGATGTAGTTCCACTAATTACACGACTTGAGAAACACTTTACAAGCTATCAGATTAATCAAGTTTCAGGACTTACAGGCAAGTATGCAATACGACTTTATGAACTATTGATAACATGGCGTGAGGTAGGTAAAACTCCAATTTTGAAACTAGCGGATTTCAGAAGTCAGTTAGGAGTTGAACCTAATGAATACAAAGCAATGAATCATTTTAAAAGTCGTGTTTTAGAACCATCATTACAGCAAATTAATGAAAAAACAGACATTAAAGTGAAGGTAGAACAACATAAAAATGGTCGTTCAATTAGTGGTTTTTCATTCAGATTCAAACAAAAACCACAGCCAAAAGTAGAACAAAAAATCGACCCTAAACGAGATCCAAACACACCCGATTTTTTTGTTGAAATGACCGATGCCCAACGGCATTTGTTCGCACATAAATTATCTGAACTACCCGAAGTTGGTAGCGAATATGCAGAGATCGGAGAGTCAGCCGAAGACTTTACGAAACGCCTTGCCGACATGCTTTTAGAGCCAAAAAAATTCAGGATGTTTTATCCGCTACTGGAACAGCTCGGCTTTGGTTCTAAAAAAATCCAATCTGCACCAATTAAACAGGTCGATGAACCTAAGTTTATTGAGTTGCGAAATATGCAAGTGAACAGCTTGTCGTTCAATATGTCCCGTGACAAGAAATTCGCTCACTTAAAGCAGGAGAACGAATCTCCAGATGATTTTATGCAACGGCTTTGCATCATGCTAAAAGACCCAAAACAGCAACTTCAATTTTATGACTACGTGAATGCCAAAAAGTAGCAATTAATCCTCTAAAAAAGATTTCAAAACGCCCCAAACTTTGGGGCTTATTTTTATCTTTTTCAGAGGTCGATTTTTTGTTTCTCGGAGAGAAACGCGTAAGCGTGCATTCCCTCCTGCTGTCGGGAAATGATAAATCTCCAAACCGCTAAAAATTTTATTGTTAGCAAAGCACCAATATCGAATTTCACCCCATAGCGCAAAAACCGCCTAAAATCGCATTTAAGCGCCTTTTCTTCAAAAACAGGGGAATCTAGCCAAACAGGGCTAAAAACGCCAATAAACGCAAAATAGGAGCATTTAGACTATGAAATTGAGTGATGCCGAAAAAAATAATCGTTTGTCAGAGGTGTTTTTAAAGAAATCAGATCGAGAATATTACGATTTAGAAATCACTGAAGATCATCAAAAACTTTATGATCAGTACGTTTCAGGTGATTTAAACAAGCAAG
>NZ_VPEG01000122.1:0-1935 GCF_013417275.1 Acinetobacter sp. YH16038
TCAAAAAACATTCGTTTTTGCGTTTTTTCCTGATTTCTCAAGGGTCACAGTTCAGAAATAATCCCCAATTTCTGCGGACAACTCTTGGGATAAAATAGGCCAACTTTGTAAGCTAAAACTTACGCAGATTTAAGGTTTTTGCGGATTGGTAATCAAAGGCATTAGCCCTATGATGAATACATAAGGGAACTGGATGTTTCCAGAAAACAAGAATAAGAAAATAGCGCAAGGAATGGGCAGCACGAGATCAGTAAGATTAGCAACCCGATATGAAAAAGCCCGACAGGATGTCGGGCTTTTTTATGTCTTGAATCTGGATTTCGTATAAGAGATTTTATGTTAAATAAAAGGAAAAAGTGCTTTTAAAAGATTACAGACTAGTAACTAAATTAATTTGATCTAATATTTTTTTGCAGTTTTCAATAGATTCCTTAGCTGATATTTCTGTCACTTTATCCTCTAACTTATAATCTGCAATAATACGTAATTGATGGAAGCTAACTAGTCGATATGCTATAGCTTTCAATTGTTTATTTGCCGGACGTAATTCTATTAAAGTCTGCCGTAAGGATGCATGAGTTCCACCTTTATAGGCATTCACAGGAATGCCTAAGGAATTGGATTTTTCATTAAGTTTATGAAATGCACAGTAATAACTACGGCTTATTATCTGACGATAATCAATTTCTGAAATTGGAGTAATAGAAATGATTTTTTGTGCAAAATTTAAAAATTCTATGCTATCCACGACTATCCTAATTCATTGCTTTTAAAATTTTCAGCCGTAAATATTATAGGATATTTAATAAGCTCTTCATACTCATAACTATCTAATAAGTCTAAAAATTTATCATTCATACCATCATTTAACAGCATAACTGTTTCTAGATCCAAATCGGTATTGAATAGTATTGTAGAAATTTGACTATCATTCACTTCTATAAATCTATTAACTTGATTATTACAGTGTGTGAAGAAGACAGAAAAAGCTACTTTCAATACATCTCTATACAAATCGAGATTTAGATTTGTATTTTCTATAATTTCTTGACGCGTCTCATTTAAGCTTAATAATTCTTGTTCATAGAATTTTTTCTTATTGTCATCTAAAGACTTCATATTAGTTAGCCTTTGATCATTAATATAATAAATTTTACATAAATTAAAGAACGATTCAAAATATGATGGATTATTACTTAACTCAAAAGCTTTCCAATAGGAATCAATTGCTTCTGAGTACTTTCCAGCATGTCCTAAAACATTAGCTATGTTTGAGTAGATCATAGCCTGATAGCCACAATCTTTTGTAAGTAATAATATAGATTTAAATATATTTATAGCTTCATCATGCTTATTTTCATAAGCAGCTATTGTGCCTAAAATAGCTTTATATTTGCATATATCTATACTACGAACCTTTTCCGCATCTCTTTTCCATGATTGAATTTTAAAGACACTAGATGTTTTCCTAACATTAGAGAACATAGCATCAAAAATGCTTTTATCAATAGTTTGAGGAGATATCATAGTCGATTAGGAATTCCATTTTTAATGCGCGGGTATAGTACAATATTTTGCTTTACTGAGTTACTAATTTTAGGTGGGTCATAAATTTATACTTCAAAAATAAAGGATTAGATCGAAAAATACTATTTTTTTTACTAAATATCATCCATTTCTATACTAAACACTTGGTTGTCATTTTTCTACAATTAATAAAATACTGATTAGTTGAATTAATTTAGATAAGAAAAAACCCCGGCATCCTGCCGGGGTTTTTCGTATTGGTTCGCTCGGTATAACTCCTGTCGTACCTTACAGTCCTTGTGCTTATCTATTGTTATTCTTGTATGGAGCTTCCTGCTCTCTATGTGCCCATCATATGAAATTTCCACTATCTGGCATAGCAGCAAAGGGCCGAGATTAATGTGAGCC
>NZ_VPEG01000123.1:0-1932 GCF_013417275.1 Acinetobacter sp. YH16038
CAATGTTCCACGATTTTATTCAGTTTTAATAAACATCATCCGGTTTTTTGAGGAGTCATTATTTCATTGCTGGCAATGAAATTGGCTCATCGAAAAAGTGGAGTGCTGGCTAACCATAAGGAAGGAAGAAACGGCTCAGGAAGCCCCTTTTTTTAGGTTCAGGCTCAATATGTTCAGGGATAGGGATCCGTTTGTTCTCAGGAGTAGTCAATCCGTCATAGTTTGATTCATCCTGTGACCGAGGATCTGTTGCTATATCCTGGTCAGATTGCTGCTCTGTAAACGTGCTTATATTGGCTTGTGGTGGCTTCATTTCAATAAGTGTAAGTAGCGTGTCAATACGAGCATTTGCCTTCGTTTCCCGATCTTCTGCTTTTTCCAACTGTTTCTTTAAAAACTCAATCTGATTTTTGAGTTCAACAACTGTATTATCAGTGTATTCAGGTGTATCAATGTTTTGTCTTGGAGACGTATCAAGACGTTTTGAGTTTGTTCCACCAAAAGGCTCACCATAGACACGAAGTAATTCTGAAAAGTCGATAGAACCATCATGATCACGACTTAATACTCCGTTTTTTATATCTTTGTAGAGTGTGGCCCGAGATTTTTTATACAGTGTTGCAGCATCACTAACACTGTATTTTGTACTTGTTTTCATATTGTATTACTGTGTATTAACGATACGTATTGGAGAATACAATAAGTGTATTCTCCAATAAACTCAAAGTTTAAAGCCTAAGTTTTTTAGATAAGGTAAAAACTGTTTTTGCTGTTTTGGATCTCTCAACATATCTTTAATTGTTATAGCTAAATCATCATAGCTTTCACCTTGCTGTGCTAGATGTGATAGTTCATGTAAACGAGAAAGTTGATTTCCAAACATATTAATTTGAGCATCTGTTAGTTTATAAAATTCTTTAGGTACATCTGTATTCGGATGACTAATACTCTTAGTCTTTTCTTTAAATGAAAAAATAATACTAGTAACTTTACGACCAGTCTTTTTCTGTTCATAAGTGACATTTAAAGGGCTGCATTCGTTTATTTGGTCTATAGCAGTATCAATTACTCGTTTCTTGAAATCTGCGAATAAAGGGTACTTTTTACCAAGCTCAAGCATTGTCCGCAAATTCTCAACTGAAATTTCACGCTTACCTATTTGTCGATATTGAACAAGTAGCTCATAAATACGAATACCGTACCCACTATTTATTCCAGCGATGTCTGACAGGGCATATTTGGTGAATTCTCTACTTAGATTAGATATGAAAGGCAGAATTGGTTTTGAAAAACGAATACCAATGACACTTTGACTATCTAGAAATTGAACTTCTTGTACCCATCGCATTTTTATAGACTTGTCATCAATACTGAGGTTAATAGATCGTTCATAGAGTCTATTAATACCTTCCTTTAAATCTCTGTATGCAGTTTTTTCATGTACACCTAATTGCCTTAACTCATTGATACTAACAGGATATAGCTCATCATCTGTAATAGGCTGATTTTTTGGAATCCGTGAAATGGCAGCTAAGACAATTCGTTGCTCTACGGCACTTAATTGATATGAGGCTTCTATTACTTGATTTGATTTTACAACGTGATTTTTATTCAAAATAAAACCATTAATTTTTAATATATGACAAATATATACTTGTCATAGTTAGTAGTCAATCCGTCATAGTTAAGTAGTCAATCCGTCATAGTTAGTAGTCAATCCGTCATAGTTAGTAGTCAATCCGTCATAGTTAAGCTTTAAAACCCTTACTGTATAAGGCATACAGGGGACTGAAAAGATTTAAAATATTTAAAATATATTTAAAAAGAGCAAATTGAAAAATTGCCCTTGGTTTTCGCTTCGCTCAAACTCTATTGAACTTCGCTTTCGCTCAGTTCGTTGGGGCAATTTTTTGGTTAATACTTGCGTGACTT
>NZ_VPEG01000124.1:0-1924 GCF_013417275.1 Acinetobacter sp. YH16038
TGGTTCTTATTGAATTAAAAAGATGCAAAGTAATGAAGCCAACAAAGAAAAAATACTCGCTGAACTCAACGAGTATTTAACAGAAGATCGGGATAGACAGCTTTTTGACTTACCAAATATTGAGATATCTAAATAATGCAAAAAACACTAATTTTATGGGGTGGAATTTTAGCGACAATCATGGGTTCGCAAAATCTTAGTGCATGTATGCCACACTCACCAAATGAGGTATTTATAGCAAGGGTTCAATCATTTGAATCAGATAAAAATCAGACTAAATTTCAATTTTCTAACCATAATTTTATTTTTCGCCCATTAATAGCTTGGTTTAGATATTCTAGCCCAAATGAATGGAATGGCGATTTTAAAATTAAGAATATAAAAAAAGGAAATTTGATAATTGGTTTAGCATATCCGCCAGATGGTAACCAAGCAAGAAATTATCAGGTAAGTTCACTGGCACTACTTCACTGTAATAATGATGTTATATCAATAAGTAAGCCATCCACTCCTTTTTTAGCATGGGATAGAGCAAAAGGACGTTGTTTCTATACTGATAAGAGTGGTTTATTGAACGGCTTTCTTGAAAAAGATCAGGCATATTATTTACATAAAATTCAAGCTAAATATCCGACTTGCCGTAAACTGTACTCAGCATTCCCTATGACGTAATGTATATAAAATCTTAGTCTTTGAAGTCTGTTTCAGTCCGCAATGCTTTAAAAATCCGCTTTGCGGTTTCCTCTCGGACGGATGTAGGGTCACGTAAAATATTGGCAATCCATATTGAAAAGGCTGGGTAATCTTTATTGTCGGCTAAGTCAGAGATGCTATGAACCTTAGATAATACTGAACTGTAGGTCTTAATTTGACTGTCAGATAAGTTGCTGAACATATCTATAGTTTTTTGATCTCGCTGAGATTCTATTTTTTTAGGTGACAATTTTTGCTTAAATTTTAATTCTATGTGTGTGAACTTACGCCCTGTTTTTAACAGTTTATATTTGATTGTAATGGGAGATTTTTCATTAAGTTCATCAATTGCGGTATCTATTACCCATCTTTTTAAGTCTGCCGTTAATGGATACTTATTATTCAGATCAAGCATATTGCGCAAGTCATCAAGCCTTATTTTTCGATAACCTGTACTCTTGAATTGCATCATTAATTCATAAAATCGAACGCTATACCCACTACTTACTCCTGCTATGTCTTGAAGAAAATATTGTGTGAAGTTAGATGATAAGTTACTAATAAAGGGTAATACAGACTTACTAAACCTTATTGCCGCCAAAATATAATCTTCTGCATAAGGATCGCTCCCTGTCACCTCTTGGATAAATTCAGGATTAGCCAAAGCCCAATCACTATTGTATTTCATGATGTCTTGAACCCATCGAGTTTTAAATGTCCCTGCTTCAGTTGTTATTGTAATACCTCTATTAAAAAGTCGATCACATGCTTCTCTAATTTCTCTGCTTGCTGTTTTTGGGTTAACACCTAACTCAATAAATGATTCCCTTGTGACGCAATAACCTGTGTTATCTGTCACTTCTTCGCCTTTGGGTATACAGGCTATAGCCGCCAAAATTAAGCGCTGTTCATTCAAAGACAGTTGATAACTAGCTTCAATAATATTATTTGCTTTGACTACTAAGAGCTTACTCATTTTTGTATTCCTTATTATTAATTATGAGAATAATATATCGCCTCATAGTTATGCGTCAATCCCTCATAGTTATGCGTCAATCCCTCATAGTTATGCGTCAATCCCTCATAGTTAAACCTTGCAAAGCCACGCACAGCATGGCTTTGAGTGGGGTCTAAAAATATTTAAAAATATTTAAAATATTAAAAAATAGGGAAATACTTAAAACTGCCCTATGTACTCGCTAAAGCTCGTACTCTATTGAAGCTCGTTCCT
>NZ_VPEG01000014.1:0-107214 GCF_013417275.1 Acinetobacter sp. YH16038
TACATTTGATTGTTGATGCACATGGCAATCCTATTGATTTCATGATTACCGATGGAACCACACATGATGTTAAAGTTGCGCCTGATTTAATATCAACATTAGATTTAAAAGAGACAAAAGTGGTATGCGCAGATAAAGGCTATGATTCAGAACCACTGCGTGAACAGATCAGGAAAACAGGGACTAAAGCGAATATACCAAAGAAAACGAATAGCCAATCGAACAATGACCATATGGACTGGTATTTATATAAAATCAGGCATTTAGTTGAAAATATGTTTTGTAGATTAAAGCAATTTAGAGGAATAGCTACTCGATATGACAAGCTCAAAAGAAATTATCAAAGTTCTGTTGCCTTAGCCTGTATATTTTTATGTCTACCTTTATAGGGTTAATTATGAACAGTAAGTGTCAACAGACCCTAATAAAAATGATAAATATTCCCTCTCCTTTTAGGAGATGAGCAGCACTGCTGCGCAAGGGAGAGGTGATTTTAAAAAAAACCTCCTCCTAACCTCCTCCCAGAGGGAGGAGGAACTTCCAAATTTATAAATCAGTCTTATTCATCAACTCTAAATAATCCTGAAAACAATCCTGATGCTCTAACTCAAAGCCTATCTTTTCCATTCTTGTGGCATACAGCTTTTTACCCGTCACCCTGTCACTTTCCACTTTCAATATAAATAAACCCATCTGCTGCTGGAACCATTGCAGGACTTCATGCAAAAGTTGTGGCTCATTATTGGTCAAAATATATGAAGAATCAGGATGTTCCACGTGAATCATCTGAACTAGAAAACGTGATAAATCTTCAATATGAATCCGATTTGACCAGTGCAGATTTGGATAGCTGGTCATCGATGCTGCCATTTTCTGCATACGTGCCACAGAAGTCCCATAAATCCCACTTGGGCGGATAATGGTGCATTGTTCAGGATAAGCGGCGAGATACGCCTGTTCCATGTGATGCAGAATTTCACCTTGAGCATCATTCGGATGAATTTCAGTTTCATCATCCACGCTTTCACCTGCATTCTGTCCATAAACCCGGGTTGATGAAACCACCACAATTCTTTTTACCGGATGGGATTTCAAGGCAGTAATGATTGGCTGAACCGAATCCAGATAAATGTGCTGATAGGCTTCGACACCACTCTGTTTGGGACTGAGTAACACATAGACCCAATCAATCGAAGCGACTGCACTTAAATCTAGAGTATGCACATCCTGAATCAGATGAGTTGCGAATAAATCTGTTTTGGGACTTTGGCTAATTGTGCTAATTTGATGACCTTGCTCAAATAATTGTTTAGCTACCCGCTCGGATGTTTTACCATAACCAATAAATAAAATATGCATTCGACACCGAATCACAGACCTGGTTGAGGGGACATGGCTGCAGTCCATCAGTTACAAGGCGTTGGCAATGCCGCCGCTGCTTTACTCGAAAAACTAAATATCTTTAATACTGATGATTTGCTTTTTCATCTACCACGTGACTATGAAGACCGTAGCACGATCATTCCCATGAATCAATTAACGGTGGGACGCAGCTATTTGCTGGAAGGTATCGTGAAAGGGGTCGATTTCCCACCCGGTAAACGCAAGTCCATGGCGGTGTTACTGGATGATGATTCTGGCAAAGTCACTTTGCGTTTTTATCATATTTATAAAGGCATTACCGATCGCTGCAAGCTCGGTAACCGTTTAAGAGTCTTTGGTGAAGTGCGAGTCGGTGCCCGTGGTCTGGAAATGTATCATCCAGAGCTGCAAGTGATTACTGAACATACGCCTCTGCCTCATACCCAACTCACCTCGATCTATCCGGCAACCGAAGGACTGACTCAGCCCAAGCTGCGGGAATATATTAAACAGGCACTAGAACTGCACAGTGATGATTTGCCTGAACTGTTGCCACAAAAATTTAGCAATGGTTATGGCCTGAAGCAGGCACTGGAATATATTCATCATCCGCCATTGGACGCCAATATGTTGCAGCTCACTCAAGGCTCACATCCGGCACAGCAGCGTCTGATTTTTGAGGAACTGGTGGCACATCAAATCAGTTTGCTGACCCGGCGTGCTTTTATTCAGCAGATTGAAGCCCCTTCATTTTCCCCGAGTAAAACCTATGCCAAACAGCTTCTGGCTGGTTTGCCTTTTGAAATGACCGGTGCGCAAAAACGCGTATCCAAGGAAATTGCCAAAGACCTGAAACAGAATAAACCGATGCTACGTCTGGTGCAGGGTGATGTGGGTGCAGGAAAAACCTTGGTTGCCGGCGTAGCAGCCTGTCATGCCCTAGAAGAAGGCTGGCAAGTCGCGCTGATGGCGCCAACTGAAATTCTGGCCGAACAGCATTACCTCAACTTCAAGCGCTGGTTCGAACCACTCGGTTTAAATGTCGCCTGGCTTTCCGGCAAGCAGAAAGGTAAAGCGCGTACTACAGCAGAGCAAGTGATCCGTGATGGTAGCGCGCATCTGGTGGTGGGCACACATGCCCTGTTTCAGGAAAATGTCGAGTTTGCCAAACTGGGCTTAGTGATTATTGATGAGCAGCATCGTTTTGGGGTCGATCAACGCTTAGCCTTGAGAAATAAAGGCTTGGATGGTATGTCACCGCATCAACTGGTCATGACCGCGACCCCGATTCCACGCACGCTTGCTATGTCGGCGTATGGCGATCTGGATACGTCAATTATTGATGAATTGCCACCGGGTCGTACTCCGATCCAGACTGTGACCATTCCGCTGGATCGTCGCGAAGAGGTTCTGCAACGGATTGCCACGAATTGTGCTGAAGGTAAACAGGCTTATTGGGTCTGTACTTTGGTAGAACAGTCTGAAACGCTGGATGCCCAAGCTGCAGAAGCAACCTTTGCCGAGATCAAGGAACGCTTCCCTGAACTGAATATCGGTCTGGTACATGGCAAAATGAAAGCCGATGAAAAACAGGCAGTCATGCAGGAATTCAAAGACAATAAACTGCAGCTACTCATTGCTACAACTGTGATCGAAGTCGGTGTTGATGTCCCGAATGCTTCGATTATGGTGATTGAAAATGCCGAACGGCTTGGCCTGTCACAACTACATCAGCTGCGTGGTCGGGTGGGTCGTGGTGCCAAAGCCAGTTTCTGTGCCCTGCTCTATAAAAATCCATTGTCACAAAATGGTCAGGAACGTCTGCGTATCATGCGCGAAACCAATGATGGCTTTATCATTGCCGAGAAAGACCTGGAATTACGTGGTCCGGGTGAATTGTTAGGAACCAAACAGACCGGTGATATGGGTTTCCGTGTAGCCAAACTGGCACGTGATGATCACTTGCTGAATCAGGCGCATTATGTCGCCCAGCAGATGTTAAAAGATTATCCGAAACAGGCGGATGCATTATTAAAACGCTGGCTACCTGAGGCTCCACGCTATGCCTATGTTTAAGCTGTTACAACAGGGTAAACTCTGGCTGAATCGTTTACACCCTTGTCAGCTGTGCCAGACAGATTATCAAAACCTGCATTCTGTCTGTCAGGATTGCTGGCAACAGTTACCTTGGGCACATCAGACTATTCAGCGTCAGGAAATGCAGTTTCAGGTGGCTTGTGACTATGCCTACCCGATGGATCGCCTGATTCAATTATTTAAATATGAGCAGAAGCTGCATCTGGAACCATTATTGGCAGGTGCATTACTAACCTTAAAATTTCCTAAAGTCAGTGCAGTGGTTCCTATGCCGATTTCAACCGAACGACTGGTTGAACGTGGCTATAATCAATCTTTGTTGCTGGCCAAGCATGTAGCTAAACACTTGCAAGTTCCCGTCTGGCAACCAGTTGAACGACTCAAGCAACATTCACAAAAAGGCTTAAGCCGTCTGGAACGTATCGAAGATATTGAAGCCCAGTTCAGGGTCACTATCTCTTCAAAAGTCCGTTATCGTAAGGTTTTAATTATCGATGATGTGGTTACAACTGGCAGCTCGATTCGAGCTTTGAGCCAGCAACTGGAAAAACTGGGCTGTCAGCAGATTTATGCCGCCTGTCTGGCGGGAGCCAAACTTTAAATCAGGCTTGGGCCAGTAAGTTCTTTTTAACCCAAGGTATGACAATTTCTGTAGTTAAAGGTGCAAGTTTCACATCTTTCTGATCCAGATCCACCCATTTCATCTCGGCAATCTCAGCTTCAATATGTGGTTCGCCATCTAACTGCACCAGATAAACATAACTAACCAGTTGATGATCCGGTTCATTGGCAGTTTGAGTTTCAAAACACCCGATAAATTGCTGAATCTCAGCCTGACAACCAATTTCTTCCTTAATTTCACGTAGCAGGGTGCGTTCAGGTGCTTCATCCGGTTCCAGCTTGCCACCCACTTGCATAAAACAGTCAGTATTTTTCTTACGAACCACCAGCAGCTGCTGATCTGAATTCAAAATAATGGCAGCTGCGACGGTAATAATTTTCATGAATTCGGAACGATCAAGTGGAAAACACTTATTTTACGAGATCTTCCTGATCGACCATACCCCATTTTGCTTCAGGCGGCTGGTAGTCTTGAAATTTCTGTAAAATTTCTTCGAAGTCATCACTCACGATCAGGGATTCAGTAAAACGTGGCTTGGTAAAACCCTTGTCCGTGGTCATCTGAATAAATTTCAGCAAATCATCATAAAAGCCATCGACATTGAGAAAAGCACAAGGTTTTTTATGAATCCCGAGCTGAGCCCAAGTCCATTGCTCAAAAATTTCCTCGAGCGTTCCCGCCCCACCCGGAATGGCAATAAAACCATCGGAGAGTTCTGACATTTTGGTCTTACGCTCATGCATATTATCGACCACATACAGCTTGGTAATATGTGGATGTGCCAGTTCGCGATTCACTAGGGGTCTTGGAATGACACCAATGACCTCGCCCCCTGCAGCTAAGGCACTATCCGCTACAATGCCCATCAATCCGGAACGACCACCACCATAAATCAGTGTTTGCTGTCTTTTTGCCAGGGTTTGGCCTACCTTTTCGGCAATTTGTTTATAACCAGGTTCAGAACCTAGCGCTGAGCCACAGAAAATTGCGATAGAATTCATCATTTTCACCATTGCATTGCCGGTATATAGTACGCAGGCAGCGCCTGAGAGTTTTTTTTCAAAAATAACTGCACAATCAGTGTTTTTATTCAATTCCTTGTCTAAAATACACGCATTTAGATTAACATACTGCGCAAGGGAGAAAAGACAGCATGCTTGAAGCCTTTTACGCCACAGAGCGCGGTAGCCTAGAAGATGCCACCATCAATGGTGATTTCGACCTGCATCCGGAACTGGTTTGGATAGATTTAATTGCGCCTTCACAGGAAGAACAGCAATGGATTCTGGATGCCTATGAGCAAAACCTGCCCACCTTAAAATCTCTGGAAGATATTTCTTCGAGTGCCCGATTTTACCGTGATGATGACGGTATTTTGCACATCAGTACCTATTTCTTAACGAAAAATAAAAATTATCAAGTCGAAAGTGAACATGAGGATGATGCCAGCATCCTCGCAACGGTTCAGACAGTCGCTTTCATTTTGCATAAAGACCGGCTCTTTACCCTGCGTGGTGAAAAGCTGGTAGCTTTCCGGGCCTTTCGTGCCCGTGCGCGTCGCAATGATTATGATATTGACTATAAAGATCCAACCTGGATTCTGCTGGGTTTGCTCGAGGCCAAACTGGATGAGTTGGCCGATATTCTGGAAGACGTACATAAGGATCTGGAAAAATACTCAACCGAAGTGCTGAATAACCGGCATCGTGAACAGATCCTGGATCTGGACGACATGATTACCCGTCTGGCTCAACTGGAAGATATGCTCGGAAAAGCTCAGCTGTGTCTGATCGATTTACGACGGGTACTTACCTTCCTGTCACGTCCACGAGCCTTAGGCAGTCATATTTATGATGCAGATATTCGAGAACTCAGTGAAGACGTCCGCTCACTGGTCGAGCATGATGCCTTCCTGTTCCAAAAAGTCCGATTCTTGCTGGATACCACGTCCGGATTCATTAACACTGAACAGAATGATACGATCCGTCGCTTCTCGATTTTACCGAGTATGCTCGCGCCCCCCATGCTGATTGCCAGTATTTACGGGATGAACACTGATGTCTTGCCCTTCGCTCAAGGTTCGATGAGCTTTGTGATGGTGAACATTATTATTATGGGCTTCCTGATAGGGCCTCTTATTTACTTTAGATGGAAGAAGTGGATTTGAGCGAGCTTTAAAGCACTGCTTTTAAAGCGAAGTGCAAGAAACGCTCCTCATCTGATTCATGCTTATTTGAAAAACAATAAAAAAGCACCTTTCGGTGCTTTTTATTTACTGAATGATCTGTAAATCATCCTGCAAATGACAGGCCTGAATGATCTTCATCATTTTCTCAGGAACCGCTTTAAACTGTAGCCCTCGTGCTTGCGGAGTTTGGCGCAACCAGCGCACCAGAACGGCCAAAGCCAAAGTACTACCCTGCTCAAGTCCAGCCAAATTAACTACCACAGGAAACTTGCCCTGTGAGTGAATAACACGCAGACCATCTAGGTAATAGTTCTGCGCATTGTCAGCGTCAATCTTGCCTGAAACCTGCAGTTCCTGATTATTGAATTGAATCACAGCTCACCTATCTTATTTTTTCTTGTCAATCGCCGCTTCTGCATCTGGCTTGAAGTTAGCAATGGCTTTATCCAAGTTACCACCATTACGTTTTACTGTAGCCGCAAACTGGTTACGGAACTGCAGGCCTAGGTTAATACCAGAAACATTGATGTTACGGATTTTCCATTGTGAACCTTTATCAACCAGCTGGAAGGCAACCGGAATTTTCTCGCCTTTGTTATTAAAGTCGATGGTCACTACAGGATTTTTGCTGTTAGTCGCCTTATAAGGACGAACGCTGTAAGTCTGGTTACTGAACTTAGAGAAAGCCGTACCATAATTTTCAATCAGGGTTTCACGGAAGTTCTTTTCAAACTGTGCACGCTGCGCCGCAGTACTATACTGATTGGTCGCATAAGTCCCCATCACAATCCGGGTAAACGATTGTGAATCGATATACGGGTCAAGATTCTGACGAACAATCGTTTTCACAAGCGCAGGATTATTTTGCAATTTGGCATGATCGGTTTTAAGACGATCAATCAAATTGTCTGCAACTCTTTTAATAAAAGCAGGTGGGGCTTCAGACGGTGCAGCAAACACTGTACAAGCAACCATTGTTGAAAGAATGCTTGCAGCAAGCGTTTGTTTTACTAAAGTCTTCACTCAAATCTCCTCAATCTGTTATTCAACAAATGCAGGTTCTGCATCTGTTGTTTCTGAAAATGCAGCTTCTTCTGAGGCACTTTCCTGACTATCTGACGATTTTCCGGCACCACCGGTAATAAATTTCGTCACTAAATCTTCAATTTCCATGGTGCCTTGAGTGTTCGCAATCTGCTCACCACGTTTCAAGTAAGTCAGACCGCCACCTGGAATAATTTTCAGATACTTTTCACCCAATAAACCATTTGTTGCTACCATAATGTAAGCATCTTCATCAATATTGGTGATGGATTTCATGTTATCTAATAGTTGTTTTTCCATTGTTTTTTGTTGCGCAGGATCGGCTGCGGTATAGTCTGAACTATAACGTAACTCTTCCAATGCTTCCTGCTGAACCTGCTTGAGCTGCTCGGCATTAAAAGAAGTCAGAGAGCCATCCAGCGTCATATGGACAGTGGCTAAACGGGTCACCGGATCCAGCGTAATTTTATCAACCTGACCGACTTTCACCCCACTTAAAGCAACTTTAGCGCGTGGCTTGATGCCATTTACATTTTCAAAAGTCGCTGTCATCTGATAGCTATCAGAAATATTGGTGCCTACCAAACCGCTGACACGCATCGCCAAAAAAAACAGGGCGATACCGAAAAGAATGACAAAAACACCAACGGCCAGCTCACTAGTACGTGATTTCATTAAATACCTCCGAACATGACCGCAGTCAACACGAAATCAAAACCTAATACGCACAGCGAAGAATAGACAACCGTACGTGTTGTAGAAGTTGCGATACCTTCTGATGTTGGTTCACAGGCATAACCCTGATAAACCGCGATCCAGGTACAAATTAATGCGAAAACAAAACTCTTGATAATGGTGCCATTCAGGACATCTTTATAGAATCGCACGGTACTTTCCATGCCACTCCAATATGCGCCTTCATCTGCACCTAGAAAATCAACACCCACCATTTTTCCGCCCATAATCCCGACCGCAGCAAAGATCACAGAGAGCATGGGCAAGCTAAAAATACCGGCCCAAAGGCGTGGTGAAATCACCCGTTTTAAGGGATCAACCCCGATCATTTCCATACTGGACAATTGCTCGGTCGCTTTCATCAGACCAATTTCGGCAGTTAAGGCAGAACCGGCACGACCCGCAAACAGTAATGCAGCAACCACAGGTGCCAATTCACGCAACAGGGTTAAAGCCACTGCAGTACCAAGCATCGCTTCACTACCGAATGTCGACAGAATGGTATACATCTGCAAACCGAGTACCGAACCAATAAACAGGCCAGATACCGCAATGATCAAGAGGGACAGCACCCCGACCCGATACATCTGATAAACAAACAGCTTTACTCCAAGCCAGGTCGGCATGGAAAAGAGAATCTGCAACAGCATCAGTGTTGCAACACCAATCCCCTGAACACGTTCAATAACGCGTCTACCTAAGGCAGCAATGGCATTCATGAACGTACCTCATCACTTAAATAAGCCTGATGACTAAACTGATAATCTACCGGGCCTTCAACCGAACCGGTTAGGAACTGCTGCACAAAAGCTGAAGGATGATTTTTCAATTCATCTGCTGTGCCCTCACCCTGAATTTTGCCTTCTGCGACCACATAGATGTAATCAGCAATCGATAAAGTCTCTGCCACATCATGTGAAACAATAATGGTCGTTAAATCCAATGCTTCACGTAGAGAGCGGATCAGTCGGGTCAAAACCCCCATCACAATCGGATCCTGCCCGGCAAAAGGCTCATCGTACATGATCAGCTCCGGGTCCAGTGCAATCGCCCGAGCCAAAGCCACCCGGCGATTCATCCCGCCAGACAGCTCTGAAGGCATCATTTGCTCTGCCCCACGTAGTCCTACTGACTCGAGTTTCAAAGCCACAATTTCAGCAATCAGATGTTCAGGCAATTTGGTATGCGCACGAATCGGAAAGGCAACATTTTCATAGACGCTCATGTCGGTAAACAGAGCGCCACTTTGGAACAGCATCCCCATACGTGCACGTGCGGAAAAAAGCTCGGAACGGGACATCTTGGCAATATCTTTACCGTCCAGTAAAACCTGACCCTGTTCAGGCGTCAGTTGCCCACCGATCAATCTTAATAAAGTGGTTTTACCAGTTCCGGAAGGTCCCATAATGGCGGTAATCTGCCCACGACGAATGTTTAAACTGACATCGTCATAAATTACACGCTCACCCCGCTTGAAACTCAAATTCTTGACTTCAATCAAAGACTGAGGATCCTGCGCTGTTTGATTTTTCATAGCTGAGTTTATTCCTGCATTTTTTCAGCATGCATATGACAAAAGAACGAAGTTCAACATGTTAGCATTTGAAAATGAAGGGTCAAGTTCATGGAAAACATAATGCTCCATGCCTGGCCATATATTTCTAGTAATCAAAAATTTTATTTCGACGCGATTTTAACAGACTATGATCCATTTAAAAAACGATATACATAATAAATCAGATTGCACAAAAGCAAAGTTACCGCAATGTAGGACATGTACCCCTCAATAATATGAAAGGCTATAAAAAGACACCTTCAGATTACGGATCATCATAAACCTAGAAAAAGTTAATGAATTAGGCATTTTATGCTGAAAAAACAAAAAATCAATGCATAAAAAAAACCAGCACTCAGGCTGGTTTTTTTTCAGACGTTATTCAATTAGTCATTGAATTTACGACGTGGACGATCTTCACCGAATGAGCGCTCGCCACGTGGCTTGTCATCAAAGTTGCGACGCGCTGGACGGTCACCAAAGTCACGTTTTGGACGGTCATCACCGAATGAACGTGCTGGACGATCACCGAAATCACGTTTAGGACGGTCACCGAAACCACCTTCACGACGTGGAGCAGGACGATCACCAAAATCACGTTTAGGACGGTCACCGAAAGAACCTTCACGACGTGGTTTGTAATCTACACGGTTACCGCGGTTGTCATCATTACCTTCGAAACGAGGACGGTCACCAAAGTCACGACGTGGACGATCATTGTTAAACTCGCGACGTGGACGGTCTTCATTGAAGTCACGACGTGGACGATCACCGAAACCGCCTTCACGACGTGGACGATCGCTGTTGAAGTCACGACGTGGACGATCTTCGCCACCGAACGCAGGACGTTCGCCACGAGGTTTGTCATCGAAGCTACGACGTGGACGGTCATCACCACCTTCACGACGTTTGAAATTGCTCTCGCCTTCGAAACGACGACCACCACCGAAGCCACGACCGCCATCACGACGACCGCCACGACCACGACCAGCGCCATCACGGCTACCGCGTGCAGGAGGTGGAGATGGCTCAAGACCTTCAATTTCAGATACATTTAGACGAGCTTCAAGGAAGTCTTCTAGTGCACGGATTTTACCGCGTTCACGATAAGTCGCTAAAGTAATTGCTTTACCGGTACGGCCCGCACGACCTGTACGACCGATACGGTGTACATAGTCTTCGTTCTTCATAGGAAGACCAAAGTTGATCACGTGAGAAATTGTCGGTACGTCTAGACCACGTGCTGCAACGTCAGTTGCAACCAGGATTTTTGCACGACCTTCACGGATGCTGCGCAGACGACGGTTACGAACGGTTTGTGGCATCGCACCATGTAGAGCAACAACGGACAAACCTGCTTCAGCAAGTTCTTCAGCCAGCATATCTGTATCTTCTTGAGTAGAAGCAAAGACCACTGCCTGATCAACGTCTTCTTCGTTTAACCAGTGAGTAAGAAGTTTTTTCTTGTGCTCAAAGCCATCAGTCCAGTGTAAAGTCTGGGTAATGTCAGTATTGGTAGAATGACCAGTTTCAATTGCAATACGCTCTGGCTCATTCATCATGCGTTCAGCAAGGGTAATGATACGTGGAGCGAAAGTTGCAGAGAACATCAGTGTTTGTTTACGGTTTGCAGCCAAGTCACCGATTGCTTCCAGGTCTTCAGAGAAGCCAAGATCCAGCATACGATCAGCTTCGTCGACGATCAGCGAGTCAACTTTGTCAAGTTTGATTTGACGACGGTTAACAAGGTCAAGTAAACGGCCTGGAGTTGCTACCACAACCTGTGCACCTTTTAACTGCTGGATTTGTTTACCAAATGGCATACCACCCATAATTGCAGCAATACGAACACCTTTCATGTGACGTACGAATGCGATCGCGTCTTGGCATACTTGTTGTGCCAATTCACGAGTTGGTGAAATCACCAGAATAGTTGGTTGAGTCACCGCTTTCATACGTTCTTTAAATGGTACGAAAGTATCTTGGTTAGCAAGTGCGTTCAAAGTTGGGAGAAGGAACGCAGCGGTTTTACCCGAACCTGTCTGGCTAGAGACTAAAAGGTCTTTACCTTCTAGTGCAGCAGGGATAGATTGTTCTTGTACAGGAGTCGGAGTAGTAAAACCTAAGCCTTGAAGGGCTTGTTGTAACGATTCATGCAAAGAAAATTCAGCAAAAGTTTTGCTCATAGAGTATTCCACCCGGAAACTGGGTGCTCCATTAAAAATAAAGTCAAATGGACATCGACAAAAAGCGGTACAGCAATTAAACGCTGAAAAGAGATGATTCAGCGGCGATCCGAGTAACGACGATGTGATATAACGCACGCATGATTACGGCATAACCTGAAGGAATCGCTTTAGCGATTGGGGCGCGAGATATCGTCCTCTCTTTGGACCGCACGCGCATACACAATGATAAGAAGAGAAATGTTCAGGTAACGAACAGAAATTAAGTGCGTGCGCAGATTATAGCAGGATTATTTATAAAGTCATCCGCTTTTCAGATTATTTTGTTTAACTGCTAATTTCTTCATCAATTTCTAAGACTTAAACAAGAAAAGAAATGTAATTAATTATCCGCCCGGTCAATTTTCTTTTTATCAAAGTTGTGAATCATCTAAATATTAGGATATTTATCTCGTAATTATTTTAAAAAATAAAAAAGGCATCCCGAGAGATACCTTTTTGATATTCGATTTACGGCGTTAAACCCGATTATTTCACTGCGTCACCCCAAGCAGGAACAACTGCTTGCATAAGAGGTTTCAGCATTTTCATTGAACAAGCCAAAACTTGACCATTTTCCATAGAATCGCTACCACCACGCGCATCAACCACAGTACCGCCCGCTTCTTTCACGATTAACTCGCCTGCTGCAATATCCCAAGGTTTCAAGCCAAGCTCGAAGTAACCATCAAGACGACCAGCAGCTATATAAGCCAGATCCAAGGCAGCTGAACCACCACGACGGAATTGTGCACCTGCTTCAGTCACATTGAGCAATGCATCAAAATGATTCTTGGCATAAGAGACTACTTCACCATTACGTTTAGTACGGTAAGCATGACCAACTGCCAGGAAAGTATTGTTCAGACTGTCTTTAACATTTACACGGATACGGCGCTGGTTCAGCATCGCACCACGACCACGGCTCGCAGAGAATAGCTCATCTTTCACAGGGTCATAAATAACACCGTGCTGAGTTACACCTTTGTGCTGAACTGCGATAGAGATACAGAAATGCGGAAAACCGTTGATAAAGTTTAGTGTGCCATCAAGCGGATCGATCACCCAACACCAATCAGCGTCGTGACCTTTACCTTCTTGCAGACCAAATTCTTCACCAAGGAAACTGTGATTTTTATAGCTTTTACGTAGAGTATCGATGGTCAACTGTTCCAGATAACGATCTACACGCGTTACCGGACCATCAATGCCTTTTTCTTCGACTTGCAGATCGAGTTTATGACGATTTTGATGCGCTTTTAAAAGCTCTTGACCAACTAATTGAGCCGCACGCGCAGCCATCACCACCATAGGTTCCATTGAACACCCACTACAAATTTGAAGATACTGATAAAGAATAATGCATAAAAGCCCGCATATTTTAGCAAATATCCGGGCTTTTTGGGAAAAAATGTGTCGAAACTTTTTAAGAGTTTATAACAGGACGCTTTGACCTAGCTTTGACCAGGCTTCATTGATTGATTTTTCAATGCCTTGGCTATCAAGTCCTGCCTGTTGCAACATTTGACTATGTGTTGCTTGTGCCATAAAGCTATCCGCTAAACCTAGATTCAGGATTGGTTTAACAATTTGAGCTTCAGCCAGATACTCATTCACTGCACTTCCTGCGCCGCCCATGACTGCATGTTCTTCAACAGTAACAAACAGGCTGGTTGAATGGGCCAGCTGGTTTAACATTTTGGTATCCAGTGGTTTGATGAAACGCATATTTACCACGCGTACACCCACATCATGCTTGCTGGCAAATACTTGAGCAGCTTCAACTGCAGCTTGAACTCGACTACCGAATGCTAGAATCGAAACATATTCATCATATTGTTCGTTCAGACTGAGCAACAATTCTGCCTGACCGATCTGCATCTCGGTCATGGTTTTCTGGATTTCCACACCCAGTCCATTCCCGCGCGGATAACGCACTGCTGCCGGACCATGATACAGATAAGCCGTATGCAACATCTGACGGCATTCATTCTCATCTTTTGGTGCCATGATCACCAGATTCGGAATGGTACGCATATAGGCATAATCATAGGCGCCGGCATGCGTTGGACCATCTTCACCAACCAGACCGGCACGATCGATCCCAAACGTCACATCCAGATTTTGCAGCGCTACATCATGCACCAACTGGTCATATCCCCGTTGCAGGAAAGTTGAATAAATTGCGACGACCGGTTTTAAACCTTCACAAGCCATACCAGCGGCAAGCGTCACTGCATGTTGTTCTGCAATGGCCACATCAAAGAAACGTTCAGGGTATTCTTTGGCAAACTGCACCATGCCTGAACCTTCACACATCGCCGGAGTAATCGCCAATAGGCGTTTATCCTGTGCTGCTTCATCACATAACCATTGTCCAAATACATCGGAATATTTGGGTGCTGGATTAGGGGCTGCAACTGCATTGAGTTTGCTAATCGCGTGGTATTTAATCTGGTCACATTCTGCTGGCGCAAAGCCCTTACCTTTTTTGGTATAGATATGGATCAGGCGTGGACCGGTACGTTTTTTCAAGGCTTTAAAAACGTGTACCAGCTGTTTAACATCATGGCCATCATAAGGACCAAAATAATCAAAACCAATGGCTTTAAAGAGGTTATCAGCAGCATCAGTTGCAGCCTGATGTAAACGCGAGTTATATAGCCATTCCGGATGCGGCTGTACATAAGCCTCACCATCTTCAGTCACATTGACGAATTCGCCACGCTCCCAGATTGCAGCGAGATGCTTGGCAAAACCACCAGTACTACATGAAATCGACATATCATTGTCGTTCAGGACCACCATCAAGTCAGCCTGATGTGCCACAGCATCGTTCATAGCTTCAAAGGCCATACCTGCTGTCATGGCACCATCACCAATGATTGATACAACTTCGCACGGATTGTTCTGATAACGGCGTGCCAGAGCCATGCCGAGGCCAGCAGAAATTGCGGTAGATGAATGCCCTACCCCAAAAGTATCAAATTCGGATTCTTCACGCGCCGGAAATGCGGCCAGACCATCTTTTGCACGGATTGTAGTGAGCTGCTCACGACGTCCGGTCAACGCCTTATGCGGATAAGCCTGATGACCCACATCCCAGATCAGGCGATCATGTGGCGTATTAAAGCAGTAATGTAAAGCGACAGTAAGCTCAATCACACCCAGATTGGCCCCAAAGTGTCCACCACTCTGACCCGCAGCATACAAAATGAATTGACGTAACTCATCCGCCACTTGTGTGAGCTGGCTTTGCTCGAGTGCACGCAGTTGCTCAGGATGATCGATCGCATCAAGCAACGGTGTTACAGGGCGTTGAGTTGGTATTTCTGTATACAGCATATATGGCAAAGCCTTCTAAAGCCTGGCAAAATCTTAAGCTAGGTCAATGGGGAATAACCGATCATATAGTTGAATTGTAGCAGCTTCAATTCAGCTACGCTTCTAGCGATGCAATATTAAACAGCGATCTCGTCGGGGTGAAAAATTTGCAGGCTACGATTATCCTGAATAATCTTACTATTTATCAACTATTATCGTTCGCTTTCTACAAAAAAGAAAATGTTCTTCATAAATTCAGCTGAGCAATTCTACTAATGTTTAAGCATTACGCTATACTTTAGCTACTTTATTAGGATTTTACGGGTTCAGCTGTGCCTATCGAATTTGTCGCAACTTCAAGATTACCGACCGCTCATGGTGAATTTAAAATTACTGTTTTTCAAGACCCTAAGACTGGCGAAGAACATGTCGCGCTTTCCAAAGACCTCGAAGAACCAAGTGATGAACCTGTGCTGGTCCGTGTACATTCTGAATGTTTAACCGGTGATGCCTTTGCTTCATTAAAATGCGACTGTGGCCCTCAACTCCAGGCAACACAAAAACTGATTAATGAAGTGGGTCGCGGTGTCATTCTTTATTTACGTCAGGAAGGACGCGGAATTGGCCTGACCAATAAAATCCGTGCATATGCCTTGCAAGACCAAGGCCATGATACGGTCGATGCCAATCTGATGCTGAATTTACCGGCAGATGCACGTCAATATGATATGTGCAGCATCATGCTGGATCACTTAGGTGTAAAAGCCGTCCGCCTGATCACCAATAATCCTTTAAAAATTGATGCATTGAAAGAGCAAGGCATTAATGTAGTGGACCGTGTACCACTCACTGTGGGTCTGAATCCATTCAATGAGCAATACCTCAAAACCAAGCATGAGCGTATGGCGCATATGTATCAGAAGGAAGATTTTTAAAAGAATCTCCCCCTGCCCCTCTTTTTCAAAGAGGGGAAATTTCCTTTTATATAAGTATAGGGAAGCCTCCCTTTTTTAAAGGGAGGTTTGGAGGGATTTATAAGATCCTAAGAGGGATTCTTAAATCGTCATCGAGAAAATCCGGTTCTCTGGCATACGACGCTTTAAACGTAAATCAAAAGCCATGCAAATATTGCGTACAAATGGTTTCCCTTTCTCCAAAATCGTGACTGAAGAGTCTTCAATTTTGATTAGCTGATCCTGCTGCATTTCCTCAAGCTGCTTTAGCACTTCATCAATTTCAGCAAACTGTATGTCTCCACTTTCCCATGAAGTAGTAAAACTACACATCAGATTCAGGATATGTTTACGAATGATCAGGTCTTCCTGAGTCAGGATATGCCCTTTTACCACTGGAATCTGATTCCGCTCTAGCAGTTCATAATATTCTTCAATGGTTTTCACATTCTGTGCGAAGCTATACCAGCTATCACTAATCGAAGAGATTCCGAGTCCGATCATCACCTGAGTTTTAGACGCGGTATAACCCATAAAATTGCGGTGCAAAGTTCCGGATTGAAAGGATTGGTACATGCTGTCTTTCTCTAACGCAAAATGATCCATACCAATTTCATGATAACCATGCGCCAAGAGCTTTTTCTTACCCTCTTCATAGCACTGACGCTTGATTTCATCTTTCGGTACATCCGCATCTTTAAAACCGCGCTGGCCATTCCCTTTAACCCAAGGCACATGCGCATAGCTATATAAAGCCAGACGGTCTGGTAATAATGAATTGGTCTGATCGATGGTATTCAAGACATCCTCCAAACTTTGAAATGGCAGACCAAAAACCAGATCATGCGAAATCGATTCATAACCAATTTCTCGCGCCCATTCGGTGACCTGTTTGACATTGTCATAAGGCTGAATCCGGTGAATGGCTTTTTGTACGGTTTCATTATAATCCTGCACGCCATAACTGACCCGACGAAAACCCAGGTCATGCAAGCCTTGCAAATGCTCACGCGTGGTATTGTTTGGATGACCTTCGAAGCTGAATTCATGCTCTGCTGCAATCTTGGCTTTGGACAAAATACCTTGAATCAGCTGGGTTAAATGTTCAATGGAAAAGAACGTCGGTGTCCCACCACCAAGATGAATTTCTTTGATGATGGGTTTTTCTTCTAATAACTCACAATACAGCTCCCATTCTTTCAGCACAGCTTGTATATAAGGCTGCTCGACTTCATGACGTTTGGTCACCCGTTTATGACAGCCACAAAAGGTACATAAACTTTCACAAAATGGCAGATGGATATACAGGCTGATGCCTTCAGTCGCATTCGACTCCTGAAAAGAACGTTTTAGTGTCTGCTTCCAAAGCTCTAGTGAAAATCCTGACTCTTCCCAATAAGGGACGGTTGGATAACTGGTGTAGCGAGGACCGGGGACATTATATTTTTGAATGAGAGAATTTGCCTGCACAGTCATGAATGCCTACCACCTTATCAGTCAGGTTAATGCGCTGCATAGAGCGCTGTTAAGGTTATTGTGCGGAGCTCAAAAAAAGAATTCAACCTAGTAGCCTGGTCGGATTTAATGCACTACACATCCTTCTAAAACATTAGGTTGAATGTTGTTACAAATGGTGAGCATCTAGAAAAACACCTTAATTTTTAGGCCATTTTATGCTTTGATGTCATCAGTCTTTTTATTTCCCTATGAGGGTTCTGATGCAGCATCCTACCTCTGCAGATATTCAACGCGTTCGCGATTTTCTCCTCGACCTGCAAGCCCGGATTTGTGCCGCGCTGGAACAGCAGGAACGTGCCGGTGGCGGCACGGCTGAATTCGTGATTGATGACTGGGAACGTCCTGAAGGTGGCGGTGGCCGCTCACGCGTGCTGCAAAATGGTACGGTAATTGAAAAAGGCGGTGTGATGTTCTCTCACATCAATATTTCCAAACTGCCCGCTTCCGCCACTGAACGTCATCCGAATATAGCCGGAGCTAAAGCCCAAGCCATGGGTGTATCTTTAGTCATCCATCCCAAAAATCCGAACGTCCCGACCTCACATGCCAATGTACGTTTATTTGTAGCGGAAAAAGAAGGTCAGGATCCGGTCTGGTGGTTTGGTGGCGGTTTTGACCTCACCCCTTTCTATCCAAATGATGAAGATGTGCTTTCATGGCACCAGACCGCATATGACCTGTGTGCACCTTTTGGCGAAGAGGTTTATCCGGAACATAAAAAATGGTGTGATGATTATTTCTATCTAAAACATCGTGATGAGCAGCGCGGTGTCGGCGGCCTATTCTTTGATGACCTGAATCAATGGGATTTTGAAACCTGTTTCCAATATATGCAGGCCGTAGGCAATGGCTATTTAGAGGCCATTCTGCCAATTTTCCAGCGCAATCAGAACAAGCCATATACTGAAGCACAACGTGATTTCCAGCTGTATCGTCGTGGCCGTTATGTGGAATACAATCTGGTATATGACCGTGGCACACTGTTTGGTCTGCAGACGGGTGGCCGGATTGAATCAATTCTAGTCAGCCTGCCACCTCTTACCGGTTGGTTATACCGCCCGGAATGGGCTGAAGGATCGCCAGAAAAACGTTTAACCGATTACTACCTTAAACCACATGACTGGTTAACAGAATTAAAAACAAAATAAAGCAATCAAAATATTTAAATACAAATTGCCCTCAGATGAAGGGCTTTTTTAATGGATAAATCCTCTATACTGCAACTCAGAAAGATATTTCAGGATCTACTCCTTGATCTTAACTCTGATAAAGATAAATTCTGCTAGGTAAAAATAACAATGTTTAAGCTTCACCTTAATCCTGCTACGTTGGCCTTTTGGCTATTTCTGGCGCTTGGTATTAGTGCGATTAGTACCGCTGTCATCAGTCATAACCTGATTCTAGATGTAGTTGCCATTTCTGTGAGTGTCCTCACGATTGCCGGAACCTTATTTAGTATGGTCTTGCTCTTTGTCGAACATATTATTGAGATCTGTAGTTCCTAAACCTTTAATCTTTAGCCTGCTTTTCACTGCTGACAGGCTTTAGCCCTCCTGCATTTTCACGTATATTAATGGCCATTTCCGCACATGGACATGGTGAAATGAGCAAGCAATTTGCCGTCATTGGCAACCCCATCGAACAATCACGCTCTCCTGAACTGCATCAGGCTTTCGCTGCCAAAACCGGGGTCGATCTGACCTATACCAAACGCCTTGCCCCACTGGATGGTTTCACAGCCAATATCCAGGAATTTTTTGCTCAAGGCGGTATTGGCATGAATGTGACTGTGCCCTTCAAGGAACAGGCCTTTGCCCAGTGCCAGGTCCTTACCGAACATGCCAAAATCGCCAAAGCCGTGAATACCCTATGGATGAAAGATGGCATTCTGCATGGCGACAATACTGATGGACAAGGCTTAGTCGAGGCTATTCGTGCTCTTGACTGGACTCTGGAAAATACCGATATCCTAATTATTGGTGCTGGTGGCGCGACCCGCGGCGTGATCTATCCATTGGTACAGGCTGGTGTGAAGAAGATTATCATTGCTAACCGTACTTTGTCACGTGCAGAACAACTGGTTGCCGATCTAAAAGACGCTGTGCCTCAAGCAGAGTTACAAGCCATTGCCTTAACTGATTTAGCTGGTGAGTTTGATATCGTGATTAATGCGACTTCTGCCAGTCTTAGCGGTGATGCGCTGGTACTACCTGAAGCCCTACAGTTTAAACATGCCTATGAAATGGCCTATGGCAAACCGTCCACGTTCTTAGATCAAGCCAAAGCCCGTGGCGTCCCTACTTCTGAAGGTTTCGGCATGCTAGTCGGTCAGGCCATTGAATCTTTTTATATCTGGAACGGAGTAAAACCTGAGCTGAAAGATTTTCTTTAATTCTGAATATTTTTGAGATGAACGGGTTAGCCATTAATCCGTTCGCTCTTTTCCTTTCATTAAAAATAATAAAATTAAATTGGATTTAATGACATGATTTATCCAATGATTAGACCCTAACATTCGTGTACAATTCATACAAAAATACCCCTAGACAATCTCCCTAAATATTGATTAAAGTCCAGACAGATAAGCATTTTTCAATATAAGTGCCTTATTTAAAGATGGAGAGTTCCGTTATTTAATCTTTAAACTTGTCTGATCTTCTCGATTCGCTTTTCTGACATTTTTATTTGTTGTCTTTATCAATGTTTTTTTATCCTCAATGTGAATAATCATAGAATCGATAAAGATAATCCAAAACTATTTTAATCAGGATTAAACGCATGCCAGCATATAAAGCTCCTTTACGTGATATTCGCTTCTTAATGAATGAAGTGCTTGATTACCCTGCACATTACCAAAAACTGTCAAATGGCGAATATGCCGATGCAGATACGGTAGACATGATTCTAGAAGGTGCGGCAGATTTCTGTGAAAATGTACTTTCTCCACTGAACCAGACCGGCGATGCAGAAGGCTGTCATTTTGAAAATGGCGAAGTACGCACACCTAAAGGCTTCAAGGAAGCTTATGATCAGTTCGTACAAGGTGGCTGGCAAGGTCTGTCTTATCCTGAAGAATTTGGCGGTCAAAACCTGCCGATGTCTTTAAACCTGATCAAATCAGAAATGATGGGTACGGCAAACTGGTCTTTCCAGATGTATCCAGGTTTGAGCGTGGGCTGTATCAATACCATCATCCAGTATGGTACTGACGAGCAGAAAAACACCTATCTACCGCATCTGGTTGCAGGTACCTGGTCAGGAACCATGTGTCTGACTGAGCCACAATGTGGTACCGACCTGGGTCAGGTAAAAACTAAAGCAGAACCGCAAGCTGATGGTACTTATGCGATTTCTGGTACCAAAATCTTCATTTCTGCGGGTGAACACGATTTAACTGAAAATATCGTGCACATCGTTTTGGCACGCCTTCCAGATGCGCCACAAGGCACCAAAGGCATTTCCCTGTTCATCGTACCGAAATTTATTGCCACTGAAGATGGCGGTATTGGTGAACGCAATGCGGTGAACTGTGGTTCGATTGAACACAAAATGGGGATCCGTGCCTCTGCAACAGCGGTACTAAACTTTGACAATGCAGTAGGTTATTTAATTGGCGAGCCAAACAAAGGCTTGCATGCCATGTTTACCTTCATGAATACCGCGCGTATTGGTACCGCAATCCAAGGTATCTGTCATGCAGAACTATCGTTCCAGGGTGCATTGCCATATGCCAAAGAACGTATGTCGATGCGTGCCCTGTCTGGTAAAAAAGATCCAGAAAAAGTGGCGGATGCGATTATCCACCATGCTGATGTACGCCGTATGCTGTTGACCCAGAAAGCGATTGCTGAAGGTGGTCGTGCCATGATCTATCATGCTGCACAAATCGCAGATAACATGAATGATGCTCTGCTGCGTGGTGATACTGCTGAATTTGAACAGCAGGATGATCACTTAGGTTTCTATACCCCTATTCTGAAAGGCTTCCTGACTGAAATGGGTTATGAAGCAGCGAACCACGGTATGCAAGTATTTGGTGGTCATGGTTACATCAAAGAATGGGGCATGGAGCAAATCGTTCGTGATTCACGTATCTCTACCCTGTACGAAGGAACGACTGGCGTTCAGGCGCTTGACCTGATTGGTCGTAAAGTTCTGCTGACCTCTAAAGGTAAAGTGATCCGTGATTATACCGCTGAAATTCTGAAATTCTGTGGTCAGCATGCACGTAATAAATACATGCGCCGTTTTGCCTGGGACCTGACCAAGCTATGTGCACAGTGGAATGCACTCACTGTACGCATCATGTTGGCAGCACGTAAAGACCGTGACATCGTATCCTCTGCTTCTGTGGACTTCCTGATGTTCTCAGGCTATGTAATGATGGCTTACTTCTGGGCACAACAAGCTGCAGTGGCTTCAGCGAAACTGGTTGCTGGTGATGGTGCAGAAGTTCCAGAGTTCTACAAAGCGAAAATTAAAACTGCTGATTTCTACTTTGAGCGTTTATTGCCACGTGCCCAAGGCCATGCTGAAGCAATGGTGAATCCATCCAAAACCATGACTTCACTGGCAGCAGAACACTTCAGCTTTGATTACTAAGTCAAAAGTTTAGGTTTTAGCTTTAAAAAGAGCGCTACGGCGCTCTTTTTCATATGTCAAAATGATGAGTTGATACAAAGAAAAATCTGCTGCGTACACAAACTACACAAATTTATATCTATAATTTTCAGACGTCTATTAAATAATCCATATAATTTACTTGAATATCTATAAATACAGGGTATGATGGCGATAACTAGAAAAATTCTTGTTTTGGTTAGTCTTCTTTTAAGTATCGCAGTTTTAGTCATAAACCTTCGTTTTAAAGATCAATAAGCTCCATCCTTTTTATTTTTCAAAGTTACAGCTAGTCATCTGAAATTTTGACTATAAATCCATAAGATTCAATAGGTTATATTATGTCTAACACAGTTACCGGTACAGTAAAGTGGTTCAACGAAACTAAAGGTTTTGGCTTCATTCAACAAGACAATGGTCCAGACGTTTTCGCTCACTTCAGCGAAATCCAAGGTTCAGGTTTCAAAACTTTAGCTGAAGGCCAAAAGGTTTCTTTCAGCGTAGCTCAAGGCCAAAAAGGTCCTACAGCGACTAACATCACTGCAATCTAATATTGCGAAGATGAAAAAAAGCACTCATTAGAGTGCTTTTTTGTACCTTAAATTGGCTAATTTTAGTTTCTAGATCAATTAATTAAATTTTAAAGATAATTAAAAATATTCGCTTTTCATTCATCATCTTGTCCCAAATCTCTTCATCTGATTTTAGTCATGTTAAAACATGAAGAAACTGAGAAGAATTTTGATGATTTTAAAATCAAAAATTGCACATAAAAATATAGAAGTTTTAATAGAAATTGTTATTTATTAATTACTTAAATACAAAATTAAAAAAATCCTGAAATTTACAAAAGTGTTGTCTATGGCTCCATCTTCCCTACATCACTGACTCCTATGATGAAATCATTGAATAAATATGAGTATGATCATGAAAAAATTAGTTTTTTCTTTAATGATTGGCTTGATTGCAACAACAGCTACCATGTCTGCAATGGCGGCGCCTGGACCGGATCATCGTCATCCAACGCCATCAGCGCATCATTTTGATAAGAAACCAATGCCGCATTAGAGGTGGTTTCCATAAAGCACCTCCTAAAGCGCATTTTAACCAGCATGATCGTCATGATAAATTTGGCAAGAAAGACCATAAAGGCTTCTTCAACAAAAACCATCACAATGGCCCGCATCACAAGTTACCGCCTAAGTATCGTTAATCCGAATGGCTTAAATGCATAGTGGACAGAGAAGAAAAAGCCCGATGTAACTCATCGGGCTTTTTCTTTTTAAACTTGATTAATTATTCGGATAGATTAGGCAATTAAAGAAATTCTTCCAGCACAGAGTTTAAAAAGATGTGACCTTGCTCAGTACATGCCAGACGTTCTGTATCTTCTACCATTAATTGACGTTGGCGCAATGAAGTCAGCAATTCATCCAGTGTATCCAGACTATAGCCTGTTCGTTCAAGATAAAGCTTCGCTTCCACACCCTCATTTAAACGTAAGGCATTCATCATAAATTCAAACGGCATATCTGCCGCTTCGATGCGCTTAAACTGCAAATGTTCTGCTGGCACTTTGGCTAAATAGTCTTTGGGCAAACGGGTTTTCTGGAAACGGTAAACACCATCCGGTTGAGTCACTTTGCCATGCGCCCCTGCTCCAATGGCCAGATAATCACCAAATTGCCAGTAATTCAGGTTATGTGCCGAGGGTAATTCTTTACGCCAGGCAGAGACTTCATAATTGATAAAGCCATTGGCTTTTAAATAGGCCTCGCCCTGTTCCTGAATCTCTTCCAGTACTTCATCGACCGGTAAAATCGGCTGAGTACGGAAAAACACAGTATTCGGCTCAATAGTTAACTGATACCAGGAAATATGCGTAGCACCATTCTCGACTGCCAGTTTCAGGTCATTGAGTGCCTGCTCTAGTGTCTGTTCAGGTAAGCCATGCATCAAATCCACATTAATCCGTTGAAAACCAGCATCACGCGCCAGGCCAATCGCCGAGATCGCATCTTCATTGCTATGGATTCGTCCCAGCTTTTTTAAGTGTTCGGTATTAAAACTTTGCACGCCAATCGACAGACGATTAATACCAGCTGCTAAATAGCCAGCAAATGGATCATGCTCCACCGTACCTGGATTGGCTTCCAGTGTGATTTCACAATTCTCTTCAAAAGGAATCAGTGCTTTCAGTTCGGTAAACAGCCACTGATAACCTGCAGCAGAGATCAGTGATGGCGTTCCCCCACCGATAAATACACTATGAATCGAACGGCCTTGGGCAAAATCAACCTGAGTTTTAAAGTCCTCTACCAGCGCATGCAGATATTCCCGCTCCAGCTCGAGAGACAATTCCCCATCAGGCACGGCATGCGAGTTAAAGTCACAATACGGACATTTACGTACGCACCACGGCATATGGATATACAGGGATAAGGGAATAAGTGCAAGATTCAATTCAGCCAAAGAACTACTCAAAAACAACTACAAGATCTAGCGTAATTTTAACATGACTCGGCAACAACACTGCTAAAATTAAAATCGCCATCACCTAATGCTTAAAAATTTAAATAGAATTAGATAGTTAAAATTATGAAAATATCCTCCCAGCTCCTTATTTTATTGCCTTTGGTCTTTGCAATCGGGGTCTTGCTGACCTTACAGACGGCTATTAATACCCAATTAAAAGAATATTTATATTCTCCTATTCAAGCTGCATTTTTTTCCTTTTTGATTGGTACAATAGTACTTGCCGGCATCGTGCTGTTTCAGTCACATCCCAAACCAGGCTTACAGGAGCTGATGGCAATTCCCTGGTATCTCTGGTTAGGTGGTTTTTTGGGTGTTTATGCGATCAGCATGAGCATTTATGCTGCACCTAAAATGGGCTTCCTGACACTGACCGGAATGATTATTTTTGGTCAGATGGTGATGTCCATGATCGTCGATCAGTTTGGTCTGCTGGGCAATGAAAAAATGCCGGTGAACTGGCAACGTCTTTTAGGTGGCGTGGTGATTTTTATTGGTGTGCTTCTCACTTTACAACGCTAAACCTTATCTCTAAGCACATGATCACTAATGAGTAATTTTTGTGTCGAATGTTTTGACAGCCACAACCCGTCGTTATGAATTAAAACAGCTGTTCCATCTGATGTTGCCCATTCTGGTCACACAATTCTCCCAGGCAGGTTTGGGCCTGATTGATACCATTATGGCCGGGCGTCTCTCACCAACTGATCTGGCAGCGATTGCGGTCGGTGTCGGTCTTTGGATTCCAGTCATGCTACTCTTCAGTGGCATCATGATCGCCACCACGCCTCTAGTCGCTGAAGCTAAAGGTGCACGTACACCTGAGAAAATTGCCACAATTGCGCGACAATCATTATGGGTCGCATTCATCCTTGGGGTGATTGCGGGTCTGGTTTTACAAGTTTTGCCCCTCTCTTTACCTTTACTAGGTGTCCCAGAAAGCTTGCAACCTAAGGCTGGTCTGTTCCTACATGCCATCGGCTTTGGTATGCCTGCTGTGACCATGTATGCGGCTTTACGTGGTTATTCTGAAGCCATTGGTTATCCACGTCCGGTCACTGCTATTAGCCTCATGGCACTACTGCTTTTGGTTCCATTAAACTTCATTTTTATGTATGGAGTTGGCCCTATTCCGGCACTGGGCAGTGCCGGTTGTGGTTTTGCCACAGCAATTCTGCAATGGTTAATGTTACTCAGCTTGGCGCTGTATATTTTTAAAAATCGGGTTTATCAAAGTAGTCAGCCATTTAGTCACTGGGAAAAGCTGAACGGATATTGGCTGAAACGGATTTTAAAGCTGGGCTTTCCGATCGGACTGGCAATTTTCTTTGAAGTGAGTATTTTTAGTACCGCAGCGATAGTCTTGAGCCCATTGGGTGAAACCATTGTGGCCGCTCACCAGATTGCTATTTCTGTTACCTCACAGCTGTTCATGATTCCGATGTCTCTCGCCATTGCACTAACCATTCGGGTGGGAACTTATTATGGTGAACAGAACTGGGATGCCATGCGTAGAGTACAAGGCTTAGGTCTGATGACCGCGACGATTTTGGCTCTGCTCATCATGTTATTACTCTGGGTGTTCCGTAGTGAAATCGTAGCGCTCTATACCTCTGACCCGATGGTGACCCAGATTGCGCTTTATCTGGTGCTCTTTGCTGTGGCTTATCAGCTGATGGATGCCTGGCAGATCAGTGCTGCAGGTTGCCTGCGCGGCATGCAGGATACCAAAGGCCCGATGTGGATCACCATGATTGCCTATTGGGTGATTGCCTTCCCGGTGGGGGTTTATTTGTCCCGGTTTGGAGATATGGGGGCGGCAGGCGTCTGGGTCGGACTGATTGTCGGTCTCAGTGTGGCTTGTGTCCTGCTGCTGGCACGGCTTTATGGTAATAATAAACGTTTAAGCCAGCATGCCTAATCCTCTTATTATTTAAAAAGATGCATTGAATTAATGATTTAACGCATCTTTTAATCCCTGTGGAATTTCCGACTCATCCGCCACTTCCTTAATCACCACTTGCCCGACAATGACATCTGTTCCATTAAAGGTCATGGTCGGTGCACCATAAAGTTCATAGCCTTCATTGAGTGCCTTGGTCACACGGGCACAAAAATTCACATCATCTTTACCAGTAAAATATCGATAGACTTTCATTGAAATTTCTTGATCTTGAGATGCCATTATTTTAAGCCTTTCATCATGGAAAGGAACTCAAAAATCATGCTTTGCTCTCTCCAGAATAATTAAATAATTGATTCAAAAACTGCCGTACAGACACCAAGATGGTTTAAAAATTGCATAAATCAAGTGAACAATATCAAGTAAATATGAATACTTTGAGAAGCTTTGCAACATAACATCTACAATTAAATATAGGCAATTTATAGTTTGTCACCTATGATCAAATACACCCATAAAAATGGTGATTTTGAGGAATCTCGCATGGCAAAAACGGCTCGAACGCCTGGTCGCCGCTTTATGAAATTGGCTGGAATGACCGCAAGTATTGCAAGTAAAACCCTATCCAATTCGATTAAAAATTTAACTGCGGATGAAGAGCAGAAAAATACTGCACGCAGTAAATTATTTCAGGATATTGGAGTACAGATTGCTGATACCTTGGGGGAAATGAAAGGTGCGGTGATGAAAGTCGGCCAGATTGCCTCACAATATAAAGATATTTTCCCGCCTGAAGTTGCTCGAGCCATCTCCAAATTGCAGCGTCAGGCTCCACCGATGCCATTTAAAGAGATTCAGTCTCAGGTCGAAAAAGAATTGGGAAAATCTTTGCAGGACCTATTCCAGCAGTTTGATGAGCAGCCTTTTGCTGCAGCCTCAATCGGACAGGTACATAAAGCGACGCTACCCGATGGCCAGCAGGTTGTGGTCAAGGTGCAATATCCGGGAGTGGAAGAAGCCTGTGAAAGTGACCTGAAACAGGTTCGTCTGGCCTTGCGTTTGATGGGTGTACTAAAAATTGACCGCAAATTGCAGGATCAGCTATTCAAGGAAATCCAGCATAGTCTGGACAATGAACTCAATTATGAAATTGAAGCTCAGAATCTGGAAGTGGCACGTGCCTTTCATGAATCGCTCGATCACCAAATTGTGATTCCGAAAGTATTTAGTGAATATTCTTCCCGCCATATTCTGACCCTAAGCTTGGAACAGGGTGAAAGTATGGAAACAGCCAGCCAATGGCCGCTAGAAACCCGTAATGCCCTAGGCCGCCGTTTATTCCGTGCGATTGGTCAGGAAATTTTCTATCTGAAACGTTTCCATTGTGATCCGCATCCAGGGAACTTTGCCTTCCGTGAAGATGGCTCGGTGATTATTTACGATTACGGCGGTGTTAAAACGCTTTCTACCGAGATCATTACTCATTTCAAAGAGTTGATCCATGCAGCCCGTGACAAGGATATTTCGACCATTGAACAGCAACTGGATGCCTTGCATACCCTGACAGAAACCGGAAAATTCCCGGCCGATCTGTATGAACAATGGCTAGAAGTGCTGATGCGTCCTTTAACCACTAATTATGATTTTGCTAAAAACTCAGCACATCATGATGGAATGGAATTGCTCAAACCTTCTCTGAAATATTGGGATGTATTCAAACCGTCGCCAGATACCCTGATGGTGAACCGTACTATTTCCGGACAATACTGGAACTTGATTCATTTGAAAGTACATGATGATTTGAGTGATGTATTTGAAGAAATCGTGCCAAGTCGCAGTTAAGTTGAAGTAATAAGCTTACAAGCTGTAACCCTACTTCACTTGAAATATCAAATGTTACATTATAACATTACTCTTAAATTACAAGAGGAATATTACGATGCGTCCAGACATTCATCCCGAATATCGAGAAGTTTTATTTCATGACACCAATGCTGATGCCTACTTCGTGATTGGCAGCACCATGACTTCTAGCCAGACCAAGGAATATGAAGGTAAGACCTATCCTTATGTCACCCTGGATATTTCGAGTGCTTCACATCCGTTTTATACCGGTGAGCAACGTCAAACCAGTAATGAAGGTCGCGTAGCGAGCTTTAACAAACGTTTTGCCCGTTTTAAACGTGGTTAAACTTAAAACCTCCGATTTTTACTCTCAATTTAAATCGCGGTTTATGTCAGGAAATTACCTCCAATTTCCTGACTTTTTTATGCCTGCGCTAAAGCCAGCTGAGTTAAATAGAAGCCCACACCCAGCATCAATACTCCGACAATCACACTAGAGATCACATAACTGAGGGCAATCGTGACTGCACCCTGCTTAAGCAGCTGAAAGGTTTCTAGTCCAAAACTGGAAAAAGTCGTAAAGCCGCCCAAGATGCCTACCATCAAAAATAGCCGTGCTTCAGTTTGCAGGAAACTATATTTCTGGCTAAAGGCAAAGAAAATTCCGGCACACAGACAGCCTATAATATTGATCCACCAAGTCGGCCACGGAAATAGCATCTGTGGCTTGGCAATCAACATTCCTGCTCCATAACGCAGTGTTGCCCCGATTGCCCCGCCCATTGCCACCAAAAGCCAGTTCATGTCTACTCCGTCTTTATTCGATCTTAAACCTTTTCTCAGCCACCATGTGGGACGAGAATAATGAATAACATCATGCACCTAAAATTGCAGAATGAACATGGACCTTTGCCAAAAAATTGGTATATTCGACGCCATTCAAATTGATTTAAGTTAGAGGGAATCCACATGGCTCAGGAATTACTGGCTCAATTGGCTGCGGGCGAAGCTAAATTTGCAGATGTGATTGCATATATCGATGCGCACTATGCTCATACACCTACTGCTTTTAAAAATGGCCAACAGGCTAATGCTGCCACTGAAAACCAAGGCAGTGCCAAAGTATTTTCATTTGCCAAACTGAATGGTCTGGATCAGGCACAAACCTTGAGCCTGTTTGCAGAACACTATGCGGCTGTACTGGCCACACCAGAAGCAACGGATCATCAGAATATCCGCCAGTTCATGCAAAATGGCTGGGATGGCATTGCCTTTGAAGGTGAAGCACTGGTTGCCAAATAAGCATGTCTTTAAAATAAAAAACCGCCTATTTCTGGCGGTTTTTTATATCAAAATAACAGAACAAGATGACATTCATATTTAAGATTAAAATTATTTTTTGGAAGAAGTAGTTCACTTTAAAAATGAAAAACTATAAGGCTAAAAATAAATTAAATATCAATAAAGCCTGGTCACCCTGAAGCACTCCAAGCGACCCTTTCAGAAAGCCATAAGTTTTCCAGTGTTAACCTTTACCCACTTTCTCAATCCACTTGATTGAGCTGACCCGAAACACTTCACAAGCGCCATCACCGGTATCGGTTGGAGTTAAAGAGGATTTCCAGACGAGGTCTTTATCACGTACTTCCACCAGTTCCCCTTGCAAACGCACCAAGTCACCCCGTTTTACCTGTTTAATTGCTTTGGCAATTTGTGGATTGGCAGGGATGATGTGCATATTGGATACCATCTGTTTAGCCTGTTCAATAGGCACTGGCACGCGATCCATTTTCCAGTTCAGGTAACGGTTATACTGGTTGACTGTAATGTGCCGGGCAATTTCAGGTTGTGCAAACAGCCCCCAACTCACCGCATAATCGATCGGAGAGAACTTGGCCTGCTCATCGTCGGTATAAATTTTTGATCCCAGAATGCGGAAATCACCTTTAAACGGCTGCAAGACTGAAATAGATTGGTCTTTAGCCATCGGTGGCAGTCCTTTGGCAACATTATGGTCTACAGAAGTGTGACCATAAAGCGGTAGTAAAAGACTGGCCGCCAAAGCATAGTATCGAAGATGTTTGAACATAATTCTGTCTTTATTCCATCAAATCTTTTCAAGAATATCTTGCTTGATAGTACGATTTTTTTAATGAATAAATAGTTGAAATTAGTAACAAGTTGATCAATTTTGGTGAGCGGAGGGCTTTAGCTAATCTGATTATTTTCGGTTAATCTAAGCCTGTCTAAAAATAATTTGAATTCGACCATGCTGTATAAATTCTATCAACAACATATTTTTCCACATTTGCTAAATCAGGTCATGCAGACCCCATCCCTGATGGATTTACGCCGCGAATTATTATTGCCTATTACAGGTGAAGTCCTGGAAATTGGCTTCGGTACAGGATTAAATCTGCCTTTTTATCAGGCCGTCGATAAAGTCTATGCGCTGGAACCTAACCCGGACATTTTTAAACTAGCTCAGCAGCGTATCAGTCAAAGCCCTTTTGCGGTCGAACAGATTCAGGCCCGTGCAGAAGCCCTGCCTTTTGCAGAGAATAGTTTGGAAAATATCGTATCAACCTGGACCTTATGCAGTATTCCGGATCTGCATCAAAGTCTGCATGAAATTTATCGGGTTTTGATGCCGGGTGGTCAATTTCATCTGGTTGAGCATGTATTAAACCGAGAGCATCTCAACATTCAGCGCTTACAGCATTTACTCACCCCGATCCAGAAAAAAGTAGCAGATGGCTGTCATCTTAACCGGGATATTGAAACCGCTCTTTTAGAGGTTGGGTTTGAACTGGATGAAGTTCATTATATCGATGCAGAAGGTATTCCAAAGATTGGCCAGCGTATGCTGTTAGCTAGAGCGCATAAACCGCTTTAATCCAGCACTTTTAAATCAGTTATTCTAAACAGGCGGCATTGGGCTGATTTTGGATTGCTTTTTCCAACCTGAAATTCTTGCTGGCTGGTCGCTAATTTGACCTGTACCCAGTCACCTTGCAGCCAGATCCGCTGATCTGCTTTTAAACGGCGAACCTTATTGGCAACAGCTTCGCTGGCGGCAATCACACTCAGGTTCAGCAAATGAGGTTGAATGTTCGCAGGATTGGCTTGTGCGTCTGTAGCGGTCATATTAAAACAACGCCTGTCCTGCTCAAGCTTGAATGGTTTAAATACAGCACTGGATATTTCCGGTACTGCTAGTAACAGATCAATATTACTGACATAGGCCAGATCATTAAAACTTCCCACCACCGGACTGGCTGGATGAATGGTACGGCGCTCAGGCCCATAATACTGTTTAGCCAGTACGCGATATTCAGCCTGATGCGGCTCAATCGATTCTACCTGAAAATTTTTGAGTACCCCGGCCTGCTCCAGATTCGGGATCGCCCGAAAGTATTCCGACCAGATCCATAGTCCAAGCGCAAACAGTGCTGCGGCAATAATCAGTTTATCCATAGTGTAGCGTTGAAGCTCGCTGTCCTTCAGTCTTCAAAATCAATCCGGATGGTCTCAAAACGTACCCGCCCTTCCTGAATGGCTTGAGCAATTGCCATCTGGCCTTTGGTCAGACGTGCACCACCACTTTTAATATCAATCAAAACCACTTCAATATCTTCAGCCAGTCCCTCACCGTCACGAAAATCGGTATAACCATCAAAGACTACATAATCCACCGGATCGCCTAAAAATTTGGCATCACTAGGTAGATATTGAAACTCTGGCATGATCGGTGCCAACTGCTCGGCCATTTTGCCTTTGAGTACCGCGCGACTGGTATTTACACTGCGTTTTTGTGCAGCGACTAAAGCTTGCTGATGTTCCAGCTCCAGCTCGGCAATATATTGTTCATATTCTGCTTTAATTCGACCATTTCGCGTCTGGCCCAGAATCAGGGTAGTTAAAACCACTCCAATACAGGCACCAATCAGCATAGCCATTCCAATGGACATTCAATCTTCCTAATCTGCTTTATTTTGCTGCCTACCTTCGACTGAAGTTGAAAGGGTCTGCCATCCAGTAAGCCTGCAAAGAATGATATGCTAGGCGGGAGCAGAATTAAATCATCCCGGGTCATGAAAACTATTTTAATTGCAAATCAGAAAGGTGGCTGTGGTAAAACCATTACTGCGATTAGCCTGACAGCTGCCCTGGCACAAAAGGGTTATAAAGTTGCTCTGGCCGATGCGGACAGCCAGAAATCGACCTTGCAATGGTTGAAACATCGCCCAAAAGATGCCGCACCGATTCAGAGTCTGGACTGGCGAAATGCCAAATCGATTGGGGATGCGCCTAAAAATCTGGAATATCTGATTATCGATGCACCCGGAGCGCTGACTGAAGATCATGCCGAACAGCTAATTAGTGAAGCGGATGCCATCATTATCCCGCTGCAGCCTTCTTTTTTTGATATTGATTCTACGCGCCGTTTTCTCAAACATTTGCAGGATATTAAACGTATCCGTAAAGGCAAGGTTGAAATTCTGCTCCTCGCTAACCGCACCAAACCTAATGCAGCCAGTAATCAGGACATTCAGCAATTCTTTAATAAAATTGATCAGCAACCGGTTACCTGGATTTCTGAACGGGCACCCTATAGCCGACTGGCGATGCAAGGCCTGTCTATTTTTGATAAACAGCAGAAGATGTACCGGGAATTACAGGATCAATGGCAACCTTTATTGAATGCCATTATTGACGATCCAAGCCAATGGTTCTAGTTCTGTTATTTTTAGCCTCTTCTTTTTATTCTTGGGAAAATAATCGTACTACTTCCTGCACTATCGTTTTCGATCGCTTTTTTTTCAGTTAATATGCCTGACACGACCTAAAAAAATGAGCTTCTAAATTCAGTGCAACAGTACGCGCCTACACTACAAAAAGTCTTATTATTTGGACTATTTTTCATTCTGATTTTTTTGAGTTTTCACATACTCAAGTATTTCATCATTCCTGTAGTTTGGGCAGCCATTATTGCGTACATGACTTGGCCGCTGTATCAGTCGATCTTAAGAATGAGTGGCAATCGGCCGACGCTGAGCGCGACTATAATGATTCTGGGTGTAATTCTGGTATTTGGTCTGCCTTTTATCTTTGCCATTTTTATGCTGCAACACGAAGGCCGGAATCTGTATTTTGAATTACAAAAACAGGTATTCTCAGGTCATCTTAGTGTTCCTGATTTTATTCGCGGCCTGCCACTTGTGGGTAAGGAAATTACCCGTACCCTGAATGAGATTAATGCCGATCCAAATAGCATTGCACAAACCATTTCAGTCTGGATTCAGGGTCATCTGAATTACGGTAAAGTTGTGCTGAATGAAATCAGTAAAAACGTCTTCAAGCTGTGTTTTGCCGTGCTGTCGTTATTCTTCTTTTATCGTGATGGCCATACCATTCTGAATCAGGTGCGTAAAGCCTTTGAAATGGTAGTCGGTCCACGTATTCATCATTATCTGGCTACAATTTCGGATACTACACGTGCGGTGGTCTATGGCGTAGGTTTAACGGCGATTGCCCAGTCTTTACTGGCAGGTATCAGCTACTTTGTGGCTGGCGTACCGAACCCGATGGTACTGACCATTATCACCTTTATCTTTGCTTTAATTCCTTTTGGCCCTCCTGTTGCTTATGGTGCAGTTTCGCTATGGCTGTTCTCGCAAGGTCAAACCATTGAAGCCGTAGGAGTCATGATCTGGGGTGTCTGTATTGTGAGTACGGCAGATAATGTGATTCGTCCACTGGTCATTTCAGGTGCAACACAAATTCCATTCCTGCTGATCATGTTTGGTGTCTTAGGTGGCATTGCCAGTTTCGGTCTGGTCGGTGTCTTTATTGGACCGGTGATTCTGGCCGTACTACTGGCCATCTGGCGTGAATGGTTGCATGAAAGCAACTTGAATGAACCTTTGATGATGCCTAAAGCCACTATGGCGCATGAGGTTGAACCGAAGAAAAAATTCCGTCTGCGCCGCAACAAGACACCGAAATCACAAGACTGACTGGCTTAAACAAATTAAAACATTTAAGTACCGATTTTCCATAGTGCTTTTGGTCTTGCTCTGTTTCAATAGATTCCGAAAAGCAGAATAAAGATCAAGGTGTGATAATTATGTCTTCATTGTTTAAACTTACAGCTTTGTGCGCAGTCAGTGCCGCACTTTTTACCGGTTGCGCTTCAACCTCTACTTCGACTGAAAATGTTAAAACCGTGACCCTGAATGCAGTCTCTGCACAGGGCGTCGGTGAATCGATTGGTACCGTATTATTGAGTGACAGCCCGGCGGGCCTGGTGATTCGTACTAACCTGAAACAGCTTCCTGCGGGTGAGCGTGGTTTCCACATTCATGAAAATGGTTCATGTGCACCGGGTGAAAAAGATGGCAAACCAGGTGCTGCACTTGCTGCCGGCAGTCACTACAACCCGAATCAGGCACCTCATCATGGCACACCCATGACGGGTCATCTGGGTGACTTACCAGCCCTTAAAGTAAACACTGATGGTACAGCACGTGTGACTCTGCTTGCGCCACGCCTGAAACTGGCAGATGTTCAGGGTCGTGCCATCATGGTCCATGCAGGCGGTGATAACTATTCAGATGAACCGCAGCCATTAGGCGGTGGCGGTGAACGTATTGCATGTGGCGTAATCTGATTTATTACAGATTATTAGCATTCAAAAACGGGCTTCTTGCCCGTTTTTTAGTAGATATTTCTTTTGAAATTGGCGCTTAAATTGCATTCAAAACCGGCAGTCAAATACCACGGATCATATTCTTGTGAATAGCTCAGATTCCATGTTGCATCCTCTTCATCACATACTTAAAAAAGCCCTGTTACCTTTTCAGTCCAGTGCCTTGATGACTTACTGTTTGCAGATGTTTATTGTGCTTTCAGGAACGACTTTTGGTCTAAAACTTCTCGGCTATGAGACTTTGATTGTTCCGGTTACTTTAGGGGCAATTGCTACTGCCCTGACCGATTTTGATGACCGTTTAAGTTTAAGGCTACGCAATCTGGGGCTGGTCATGCTGCTGTTTTTTGCAGTCAGTAGCATGCTGGAATTTCTGCATCCCTATAAAATCTGGTTTGCACTCTGGCTATCACTTTCTAGTGCCGTATTTATCTTGATGGGGGCTTTAGGACAGCGTTATGCCACCATTTCTTTTGGCACTGTATTGCTGTCCATTTACACCATGTTTGGCTTGGGAGAATATGCGCACTGGTACGAACAGCCGCTGTATTTTGTAGTTGGTGTGCTGTGGTATGGCCTGACTTCTATCCTATTTTATCTGATTCGTCCAACTTTACAGGTTCAGGAAAATCTGTCCATCAACCTGCAACAGATGGCCGAACTGCTATCGACCAAAGCCAAATTATTTGATCCCGATAATCAGAATAATGTCGAACCGCTGCTTTATGAACTTTCCTTAAAAAATACCCAAGTCATTGAAAGCTTTAACCGCACCAAAGATTCTTTACTGACCCGACTCAAAGCCTCGCGCCCAAATCATAAAACTATTTACTGGCTGAATCTTTATTTTCTGACTCAGGATATTCATGAGCAGGCAACTGCCAACTATCTGCATTACGAGCAGATTCACCAGCATTTTAGCCGTACCGATCTGATTTTTCGCATTCAGAAAAATATTCACTTGCAGGCGCTTGCCTGCCAGCAGTTGGCTGCTTGCGTATTGCGTAATGAAACTTATCAACTTCCTGAACAGCATCAACTGGCACTCAAAGCATTAGAAGCCTCCATGAGGGACTGGATTGCCCAGCATCCACAGAATATTGAGGTAAAAAACTTACAGCTCATTCTGAGCAATCTGCTGAGTGTGCATGAACAGCTGCAACATTTGCAGGATGGACAAGCCATTTACCGTCCAGATTATCCAAAGTATTTTGATGATTCCAGCCTGTTTGATGATGATCTGCGTGGACCTGCGGATTTCTGGCTGAAATTAAAACCCCATTTGGGACCGCAATCGGCGCTGTTTCGTCATGCGGTGCGGATCGCTTTGGTCTTTCTGGTCGGCTATGCAATTTCTCTATTGCCCTTTGCCAAAAATGGCTACTGGATATTGCTGACCAGTCTGTTTGTATGCCAGATCAGTTATTTCGCTACCAAAAGCCGTTTAAAACTGCGAACTTTGGGTACATTGCTCGGCGTCATTCTAGGAATTCCAATCCTGTATTTTGTACCAAGTATTGAAGGCCAGTTGCTGCTTACGGTGATTTTTGGTGTCGGCTTTTTCTATTTGCGCTCCAAGAAATATGCTATGGCTACATTAATGGCGACCCTAGTAGTACTGCTGATTTTTAATCTGAAAGGCGCAGGCTATGCTGTCATTCTGCCGAGAATTATCGATACCCTAATTGGCTGTCTAATTGCCTGGCTGGCGGTCAGTTGTATCTGGCCGGATTGGAATTTCCGTAATATTTCCAGCAATATCAAAAAATCCTCCCAAGCGACGCTGAACTATTTACTGGCTATTCTGGAGCAATATCAGCATGGCAAAAATAACAGCATTGCTTATCGGACAGCACGTCGTTTGGCCCACAATGCCCAGATTGACCTTTCCAATATGATTTCCAGTCTGAGTACCGAACCGAATCCAGACCCGGTGCTGATTCGCAATGCCTTCCGTTATCTGGTTTATAGTCACAGTCAGCTCAGTTATATTTCCGCATTGGGTAGCCATCGTAAACAGGTATCTGATCCGCAAATTCTGCAACTGCTCTCTGCCTGTCAGCAGACCTTAACCTCTGCCCTATCAAATCCTGAAAATGTACCGCAGCAGGACATTCAAGGCCAATTGGCAGAAATCCGGCAACTGAGTCAGCAGGAACATATTTCCACCCACCTGCTGCTGGTACTTAAACAGATCAGTCTGTTACTGGAAACCTTGCCTGAATTATTGTCTCTAAGACAGCAATTACTGGCAGTTGAAATCAAATAACCAAGCGGAGCACTAGGATATAAGTATTTAAAATAATTCATTTTATTCTATAAATTTCATTTTGCTTAAATCGGCAGATTGGGTACACTCAAGCCTGATTGAATAGAACATAGAAGAGTGAGTGCGCGTGAATATTAAAACTTTACGTCTGGTTGGATTGCTTGAAGGTATTTCATTTCTGCTGCTGTTATTTATTGCGATGCCGGTTAAGTACATGATGGATAACCCGATTCTGGTGAAATATATCGGTATGGGTCACGGCGTTCTTTTCGTGCTTTTTCTTGTGGTGTTATTTGCAGTCTGCGAAAAACAGAAATGGTCTCTGAGTATGTTTATACTGGGTTTGATCGCGTCGATTCTGCCGTTTGGACCATTTATCTTTGATATGAAATTAAAGAAGTTGGAGCAGCCGGCTGAAGCTTAACTTTTAAATTCTAATCATTATTAAATCAATCATGGATGTTTTCTCTCCTTTTAGGAGATGAGTAGCACTGCTGCGCAAAGGTAAGGTTATTTTATTAATATTTCCCTCTCTCTCCCATAGGGAGAGAGAACATTCAATACTTTTATTTGAGGCACATAAAGTAAATAGCTTCATTCGATTAAATATTTAAGAGAAAGGAATTCTTTTAAAACTCCCCTCGCCCTTTTCTTTCCAACATCACCTGTTTCAGCTGCATACGTGGCAAGCTAAACCACAGCGCAATTAAAATAAACGAGGCACCGCAATAAGCCCAAAGATCAAAAGCTTCATAAGCAATTCTAACCACTTCAATCACGATAAAGAAACTCAGCATCATCAAGATGGATACTGTTGCCGCAACCGTGCCTTTAGACACTTCAGAAGACATTAGGGCAAAACGGTACAATACCGAAAAGCTGATCCCCTCTCCCAGACTGATGCAAGTGGTACCGATAATCAGACAATGCAGAAAATAGTCTGGAATCAACATTCCCACTAACAGCAAAATGGTTCCGAACAGCATCAATGGCACACCTAGCATTACTGTTTTACCGAGCGGTATCTTGTCGATAATTTTCAGTAGAATGATATTGCCCAGAATCAGGCCACCCAATACCGGAAACTGAGCCAAGCCATATTGCATGCTACTCAAGCCTAATTCTTCAACCAGAATCACGGGAGATAATGCAATCCATAGCATCAAGGGCAAGCTCACCAGTGGCAATGCCATGGTCATGATCACAAAGCGTTTATTTTTCAGAACCTGCTTAAAGTCATCGACAATATAGCTAAGTGGCTGTTTCGGAATACTGATATTGGGATTTGGCATTTTCGCTTTCAGTCCAAACCAGCTCACAAATGCCAGACAAGCGATGCCGATAAAGCCCCAATGCCATGAGACATGATCAATCATAAAAGCACCAACCACTGGCCCTAAAAGTGGTGCCAGCAAGGAGACATTGGCCATAAGCGCCATCACTTTAATAGCATCGCGTTCTTCAAAACTTTCCTGAATCGCGGCATAACCCACAGCAGCAATAAAGGACAAACCAAAACCTTGTAAAAAGCGCAGGAACAGAAAGCTTTGAATATTCGGTGTAAGTAAAATCGCCAGACAGCAGATTACAAAAAATGCTACGCCACCCAGCAGGACTTTTTTACGGCCTAAACGGTCCGATAAGGGTCCTAAAATTGCAGCAACAAATGCCCCACCTAATAGGAAAAAGGACATGGAAGATGGTGCCCAAGAGCTGCTCACACCAAAATCACGGGTAATGGCTAACATGGCCGGCTGGATCAGGTCATTACAGATATAGACGGAGAATTCAAACAGCACCAGCGCCAGAGGAAACATTAGTGTGGCACGGGTCAGTTTGTGGGTTTGGACGTTTTGCATGGGAGTTGTTATTGCCAGTCTGTCCGTTAATAGCAGACCGAACTTTATCTAAAATAGAGAAGAATAATTTTAGCAGATTTATTTACTCTTTGAATTTCAGAACGCTTACTTTAATGCTGTTATTTCTTTAGTTTGAAACTTGATTTCAGGATTAGATTCGAATTTAAGCCATTTATTTCTCATCCAATATTCAACTTTATCTTTACCTAAAATTGCTAATAAATTATTGAGTAATGAAAATTTAGCAAACATATCAAAATAGTAGATTTTTATCCTTACATTTCGATCTATCTCATCATTCAGACTAAACAAATCAATAATATAATCTTTATCTGAATAATCTAGAGAGTGACCCCAAATATTAATACTTATATTGAGTTTACTTTCAACTTCCATAATATTTTGTCTTTCTAACTTCTTTGCAGTCGGATCAGTATTTCCAAAATCTTTTTCAAAATAATCTATCCTTCTTTTATGAGTTTTAACTTTTTCTTTATATCTATCTAGAAATAAATAATCTGTCTCTTTAAAAAGTTTTTGATGATATTTCGTAAACCCATAAGCTTTTATCTTCTTTAATGATTCATCTTTTAAATCAGATACACCCAAAACGATATTTTGCTGTTGGCCATGACTTCCATGTAAATACTCAACTTTAACCGAATTGTGAATACGCTGATAAGTATTCGTATAATTAAAGGAGTAAATTAAATTTGGTTGAATCCAGCAATTTTTCTCTGGTTCAAATAATGAATTGGACTGTACATAAATTTCAAATTTAGCTTTAGGCTTCAATTCATCAATAATAAGTTCTAAATATAAATTAAATATTTTTATAAAATCATCTAATTGTAGTTGGATAAAATCTAAAAATAAGGATGAGTTGAATCCATTTTTTATTTCTCTACCATTACAAAAAATTGTATTAACATTAGTTCTTTTCCGTCCCTTATTATCTTGCAAGCTATTTCCTTCTTTATAAAATTCATTTATCTCATAATCATAAAATTCATTTGAAGAAAAATTAAAAAAATCAAGTATATTTTTATCTTTTGTTCTAATTTTTATATCATTATCATCATCAAAATACTTATATAACTCTTCTGAGTTATAAATATTTTCTATATCGGCTATACAACGTGCAGCTACAATTAAGACATACTCAATTTTTTGCTCAAAATCAATCCAAGTCTTAATTTCCTGCACATGACTTTTGAAGTATTGATACCAAGAATTTTCTTTAAGCATTTTTTGAATAGTAGTCAATTGATCTTTTTTTAGAAAAATATTTTCTATTAAATAGTATTCCTTTGTTTTAGCTATAAACCAATTTTCACGGAACTTTGAGAAAAGCTCATCAAAATTCATTGAATTACTTTTAGAGGTTTCTATTGCAGACATTACATCCATAAAATGATCATACTTTGTCGGCAAATAGTGGGATAGATCAAAACCATTACCAACAATTAAAATATTCATTTTTATAGAATCCTAAAGAACAAAAAAGCGCATCCTGAAGATACGCTTTTAACGAAGTTTTGTTTAAAGATCAAACATTATTATGGACAGACTGCCTTCTGGAAAGTTTTGGTATTTGAACCGCGTACACACTGATAGAGCTTTTCAGTATTGTGCATTTTCCAGTTCTTCTCTTCTTTTCTAAAATGATAAATGGTCTGAATCGATCTCACCGAGTCATCCATCAAACCTGTTTCAGTTACTTTTACCTGTCCAACCGTCGGTGACTCAACACGATTAAAGAACTGACGTATCTCGACTGTTGCCAGTTCTTCACGCAGATCAGGCCTCATTTTAAGTACCTGATCCAAAGGTGTATCTGAAGAAGACTGCACTTTTGCAATCACTTTCTGGGTGGTTGTACAACCTGATGTCATCACACCCAGACCTAAAATTGTAACCGCCAATAACCGTAACATATTGTTTAACCCAGATTATCTTTATTATGCAGAAATTATCATGCCGGGCTTTTCAGCTTAACGCTATTTAGACTCTGTAAGTCCAGTTACAAAGCAATAAAAAAAGCGCACCTTTCGATGCGCTTTTGTAAATCTATTCTGATTAAAGATCGAATAGTTTGCCTGGGTTCATGATGCCATTTGGATCGAACACTTTTTTCAAGGCTTTCATGTATTCGATTTCTTCAGCTGAACGGGTGTATTCAAGATAAGGTTTCTTGGTCATACCTACGCCATGTTCCGCAGAGATTGAACCGTCGTATTTTTTCACAGTATCAAATACGTACTTGTTCACGACTTGGCATTTTGCAAAGAATTCATCTTTGGTCAGGTCAGCCGGTTTCAGGATGTTCAAGTGCAGGTTACCGTCACCGATATGACCGAACCAGCAGATTTCGAAGTCTGGGTAGTTTTCATTCACGATCGCATCGATTTCTTTAATGAATGCCGGTACGTGAGTGATCAGTACAGAGATATCGTTTTTATACGGAATGAATGGAGCGATTGACTCAGAAATATCTTCACGCAGACGCCATAAGCTATGTACTTGCTCAAGACTTTGGCTCATTACGCCATCCAGCACCCAACCCTGTTCCATACAGTGCTCGAAGATTTCCATCGCCTTGTCCATAATCGGCTCAAACGGCGCTTCAAACTCAAGCAATACATAGAAGGGACATTCAGTTTCAAATGGACGCTGTACGTGACCATTGGCCAATACTTTTTGCATCGCCAGCTCACCGAAGAACTCAAATGCAGTCAGGTCGATTTTTGCCTGGAAGGCATGTAATACTGGCATGATCGCATCAAAATCAGGTACACCCAGTACCAGCACTTGCAGGTCTTGTGGCTGACGTTCCAGCTTGATTTCTGCTTCAGTGACTAAACCTAAAGTACCTTCACCACCGATGAACAGGTGTTGTAGTGCATAACCCGTTGCGTTCTTAATCATGCCTTTGTTTAGACGCAGTACATCACCTTTACCAGTCACCACAGTCAGGCCAAGCACCCAGTTACGGGTCATGCCGTATTTGATCACTTTAATCCCGCCGGCATTGGTGCCGATGTTCCCGCCGATCTGGCTTGAACCAGAAGAGGCAAAATCAACCGGATAGTACATGCCCTGCTCTTCAGCATAGTTTTGCAGCTGTTCAGTCACCACACCTGCCTGTACGCGCACCATACGGTCTGCCGGGAAGAATTCCAGAATCTGGTTCATCTTATCCATGCTCACCACAATCTCGCCATTCGCAGCGACAGCGCCTGCAGAAAGACCTGTACGACCACCTGATGGAGTCACTGCAACATTGAACTGATTCGCGAGCTTCACAATTGCTTGAACCTGTTCAGTTGAAGATGGGAAAACGATGACCGATGGGTTTGGATCAAAGTGTTTGGTATGATCACGACCCCAATTCTGGAGGCTGTCCGCATCAGTTTTAATACGGTTTTCACCCACAATTGCAGTCAATTGGGTCAATAACTCTGGGGTTAAAGCGACTGGAGCATTCATCGTTTGCAGACCTAGCATGAATTAAACAAGAGAGACCTCGCCGGTTTATTTGTATATTTTTCAGGCATTAAAACCTGTATACAAAGCAGGCGAAACATGATGATTAAAGCACCAAAACTGGCATCTTAAACAGCATGGCGCAATATTATAAGCTATTTTTAGGGCTTTCCCTTAAAAAATGACAATTTTGACAATATACCTTTGAAAATGATAGTTTAATTCAACCAGTTCTATCATTTTCACTACTATCACTTGCAAAAATAGCTGATATTGTAGTCATCAAGGAAATGTATAACCGCCCCATTCCTGTGCTATTATACGGCGACTAAATTTGGCCTTTGTAGCGGAGCCGTAATGAGCCAACATCTATCTCTACCTAAAGATAAAATCCGTTTTCTATTGTTAGAAGGCGTTCACCAGAACGCAATCGACACATTGAATGCAGCTGGATATACCAATATCGACTATCGCAAAACAGCGCTTGAGGGTGAAGCACTGAAAGAAGCGATTAAAGATGCACACTTCATTGGTATCCGTTCCCGTACTCAGCTTACTGAAGAAGTGTTTGAAGCTGCGAACAAACTGATCGCGGTAGGTTGTTTCTGTATCGGTACTAACCAGGTGAATCTGGATGCAGCAATGCGTCGCGGTATTCCGGTATTCAACGCACCATATTCAAATACACGTTCGGTTGCTGAACTTGTACTTGCTGAAGCGATTCTTCTGCTTCGCCGTGTACCTGAAAAATCTACAGATACACATGCAGGCGGCTGGAACAAATCTGCTGTAGGTTCGTTCGAAACTCGTGGTAAGACTTTAGGTATCGTTGGTTACGGTTCAATTGGTTCACAACTTTCTGTTCTTGCTGAAAGCCTGGGTATGAAAGTGATCTATTTCGACACAGTGACTAAATTACCACTCGGTAATGCACGTCAGGTCGGCACAATGGGCGAACTTCTTGCAAATGCTGATGTTGTTTCTATTCACGTTCCTGATGTTCCGTCTACACGTAACTTCATGACTAAAGAACAATTCGCGCAAATGAAAGAAGGCTCTATCTTCATCAATGCAGCACGTGGTACATGTGTGGTGATCGAAGATCTGGCTGAAGCATTGAAATCTGGCCATCTTGCGGGTGCTGCGGTTGACGTATTCCCTAAAGAGCCTAAAGCAAATGGTGAAGAATTTGTTTCTCCATTACGTAACATTCCAAATGTGATCCTGACTCCACACGTGGGCGGTTCTACTATGGAAGCTCAGGCGAACATCGGTCTGGAAGTTGCTGAGAAATTTGTGGCTTATTCAGATAAAGGTATGACGCTTTCTGCGGTGAACTTCCCAGAAATCGCGCTTCCATTAACTGAAGGCAAACACCGTCTGCTTCACATCCACAAAAACATTCCGGGTGTGCTGTCTAAGATCAACAACCTGTTTGCTGAACACGGCATCAACATCTCTGGTCAGACTTTAATGACCAAAGGCGATGTGGGTTACCTGGTGATGGATGTAGACGCAACTGCATCTCAAGAAGCACTCGATACTTTACACAACCTTGAAGGTACAATCCGCGTTCGCGTATTGTTCTAATTCAGGTTTTTAAAAAGCCACAGTCTTCGGGCTGTGGTTTTTTTATTGCTTAAAGGTTTTTATTTTTAAGCCTACTCAGCTGATGCTGCTCTTCCGCTCTTCGAGAAATCGAAACAAATTTAGTCATGCCAAATCTTAAAATTGCACCTATGGTGCAAGCGCCGCTGATTCTGCTGATCGCGATGATCAGCATGCAGAGCAGCGGCTCCTTTGCCAAATATCTGTTTGGCCAGTTCCCGATCCTGACCGTTTCTGCCATGCGCCTGCTATTGGGTGCATTGATTCTGGCGCTCATTTTTAAAGTCTGGCAGATCAATTTCCGCCAGGTCAGATGGCCAGCCATTATCAGCTATGGCTTGGCATTAGCTGGCATGAACATGCTGTTTTATCTGGCGATTGACCGATTGCCGATTGGGATCGCGGTCTCTTTTGAATTTATTGGTCCCTTAAGTGTTGCCCTGTTTTATGCCCGGCAGAAATTTGATTTTGTCTGGGTGGGATTGGCCATTCTGGGGCTGGTTCTGTTGTTTCCCTTTGATCAGGCTGCACAACCGCTTGATCCGATTGGCATCCTGTTTGCCTTAGGCGCGGGTTCCTGCTGGGCACTGTATATCGTGGCCGGACAAAAACCTTCGGGTGTATCAGGGAATCATACCGTGTGTCTGGGCATGTTCGTCGGCATGCTGGTGCTGATGCCGATTGCACTGTTCGCGGGAATGCCTGCTCATGTGTTTGAGCCAAGCAGCCTCATGTATTTTGTTATTTTGGCTGCACTTGCCAGTGCCTTACCCTTTACTTTGGAAATGATTGCACTGCGTAATTTAACCGCATTGAGTTTTGGCACTCTAATGAGCCTGGAACCTGCGGTTGCAGCACTCTCCGGTTTTGTATTCTTAGGCGAGACTTTATTGTGGACACAATGGCTGGCACTGGCCACCATTATCAGTGCGTCGATTGGCTGTACGGTGATGACACAAAGAAGAAAGCACTAAATAAAAAAGGCGCTCAAGCGCCTTTTTTAAATGACCTATTTAATTTTAGCGTGGCGTTGCATCCTTAATAGCTGTATTTAATGCTGTAGCTGCTGTCACATTATAGCCATCACATGCCGAAGCAAGATGGTCATACAGGTAATCTGTCCATTTGAGCATTAGAGGAGTAGCACCCTCTTCCCTTAAATTGTCCAAGGCAGCTTTTCTTGCTTGAGCAATATAATCGGCATGATCAATATGCTCTCCATGTTCCGAGAAAGTACTGGAATAAATTTCACCCTGATATTCGATCGCCCCAAAGTATTTATAATATTGCTGCGCATCGTCTTTATATTCGGCTTTTTTAAATTTCAGGTTAGCCATCGTGCCATCTAAAATGGTTTTCGCCATCTCTTGAACAGACTCTCCTGTCTGCCATTCAGACAGTGTACGATAGCCAGTTTTGATATCCGGATCAAATTCAATAAATTCTTCCTCAGGATGTTCCGCCAGAATACGGAAACATTTAGATCCGTTCGGGAAAGTACGCGCCTTCTGTAAACCGACAAAATTGGTAGCAAATTGATTGTAATATTTACGTTCAGCATCCGTGGTATCAGTATTAAAGAAAACTCTGGTCTCGGTATCGTCATACATCTTCACGACAGCAATATTGGTACGTTCAGTTAAGGCTTTACCTGACAGGTCGTACCACTCCAGGTGTCGATGATTACCGATGTTATTTTCCGGAATAGTGACGGGACGACTGGTAAATTGTTCAGAAGTATTTTCCAGTACTTTTTCCAGTTTATAACCTAATGCTGTACGGGCACGATCTGCAGGGAATACGCCTTTCTCTGTAACATAAATTGGGAAGGTCATATCTTCATCAAGATCATATTCAGTATCAACAGCCCGGTTATCATCTGCATATAAGATGCCGTCAGTAATTTTATTTTTATGACTGGCCAATAGAAGCTTTTCCGACTCCATATCTGAAGCATCAATATTCGGCAGGTTGAACTGATAGGTATAGAATTCAGAAATCGTATCTGATGTTCCATCACCATTATCCGGAGTTCCAGGATTGCTCGGATTACCAGGATTGGTTGGGGTTGGTTGACCTGCGACTGGCTCGTTATTATCAGAATCAGAGCCACCACATGCAGTCAGCATAAGGCTCAAGACAGCACAAGAGAGTAATCTTAATTTCATTATTATCTACCTTATTATTTTTTCATCGTTTTATTTTTCATTGTTATTTTAAAGTTGACCCAAATCATGAGGTCTAAGTCATTTTAATAAATATAAAATTAAGATCAAATTAAAAATTGATTAATTTGTAACCACAATCTCATCAACAATTAACGTTGAATTTAATTTTTTCGGTGGGGGACGAAATCAAAAATTTAAATTCACTGATCAAAATTCTGCTTCGCATTCACAAAATATTCGTCTGCCCTACTCATCAAAAATTAACCAGTTTGGTATACTTCCGCTTTCTTCTATATCTCGATTATACCCTTCTGGTATAAGTAGTTTCTCCCATGCCAAACGTCCAACTTCTTGCTGTGTTGTACATGGTTCTTTCCATGACTTCATACCAGATCAGTGCATCCTTCGCCAAGCAACTTTTCCTGGTGCTTGACCCGATCACTGTCACTATTTTAAGACTCTGTTTTGCCGCTATTATTGTCTGTGTCATGTTCCGTTCCTGGAAAGTTATCCGACGTTTACAATTCCTGAAATGGCGGGATCTGCTCTGCTATAGTGCTTCTCTAGGCGTAATGAATATCCTGTTCTATATGTCGCTCGGGAAACTTCCTCAAGGCATTGCAGTCGGATTGGAATTTATTGGCCCGCTAGGACTGGCCTTAATTTCGATTCAGGACCGTAAGGACTATGTCTGGGTGCTATTGGCAATTTTAGGTATCGTGTTGATGGTGCCTTGGGGGGAAGCCAATAGCAGTAACTTTGACCTGTTTGGTGCAGCCTGCGCCCTAGGGGCTGGCCTCTGCTGGGCGCTGTATATCTATTTTGGGCAACGCGTAGTACAGCAAAATATCAGGATGCATGCACTGACGATTGCCATCAGTATTTCAGCCCTGTGTTTACTACCAATCGGCCTATATAACAACACCTCTGCTTTGATTGATACTCAATATTGGGGCAAGGCCATTACTATTGCAGTGCTGGCAACAGCCATTCCTTATGCGCTGGATTTAAAAGCGCTTCAGCACTTGAATAAAACCAGTTATGGTACGCTTTCCAGTCTGTCTCCAGCTCTGGCGGCACTGATAGGTTTTATTTTGCTGGGTGAAAAAATTACGCTACTTCAAACCGTCGCACTGGTTTGTATTATGCTGGCTTCAGTTGGCGTGACCATGCGGGAAGCACGACAGCAATATAAAACCCGGAAAATAGAAAGCTGAATAAATAAAAAAAGATGGCACTCTGGCCATCTTTTTTTGTCATGAAAATTTGAATTTAAATAAATTTAAATATTAGCTTTTAACCAGCATGTCTTTTTTCATTTCTTTATAACGCTGATATTCAGTTTTGTACTGATCCGCTAGAGCCTGCTTTTGTTCATCTCCCAGAATTTTCCCGGCCTGCTGGAAGAAAGCATGCTCTTCTTCTTTCAAATGATGATGAACCTTATCTGACAGTCTCTTGGCAATTGCAATCCAGCTTGGGCTACTAAATTCAGTTTCAGTCAGTTCCTCAATCATTTCATCCATCTCATGATGTTCTGCCAAGGCGTGACGGGTAATGTTCAGGCCGGGATCTGTCATCATCAAGGGAATATAAAAGTAACGGTCTTCTGCGGTTTCATGCGCAAACAGTTCATTCTTCAGCTGCTTGAACAACTCACGACGTTCTGGCGAATCCCCCGAAGTTTGCAGTAATTTTTCTGCCAGATCACGCTGGATTTCATGACTTTCCCTTAATGCTTCAAAAATGGTGGTCATGTAATTTTTCTCCTGTTTTTGTCATGCCTTTGCTCCAGCATAGAGTGAAACCGGCAAATGGTCAGGAATATTTATAAGGCGAATTTGTATAAAAAACTTTAATATTGAGAATAGTTTACATCTATTTTTAGGCTAAAAACATCTGATAAGCCATACGGCAAATCAGCAAACTGACCAGGATCAGAAACAGAGTTCGGATAAAACCACTGCCATATTTAAAGGCCAGCTTAACACCCAACAGCGAACCGCAAATATTGGCAGCTGCCATCATGGCACCCACCAGAAATAGCACATGACCTGTAGGAATAAAGAAACTCAGTGCCGCGAGATTAGTAGTGAAATTGGCAATTTTCGATAAAGCTGAGGCATGCAAGAAATCCACGCTCAGATAACGGATAAAGAAAAAGATAAAGAAACTGCCCGTGCCTGGGCCAAAAATTCCGTCATAGAAACCGATAGCCAGGCTACCTAATGCTGCCAGTATCAGCATCTTTTTATTCAGCTTTTGCTCGACATGTACCCGTCCGAATTGCTTTTTCATGAAGGTATAAATCGCAATCACGATCAGCATGATCAGCACAAAAGGCTTGAGAATATCCACCGGAATCAAGGTGACACTGGCTGCTCCAATAAATGAGCTAATAAAGCTGCACAGCGCAATTACACCAAGTAAAACCCATGGCAGCTTGACCTGTCTAAGATAGGAAAAGGCTGCCGAGCCTGTACCGAAAATAGAGGCTAGCTTGTTAGTGCCAAATACTGTGGCAGGTTGCAGCTGCGGCAGACTGCTCATAATCGCCGGGATCTGGATCAGACCACCCCCACCGACGGCAGCGTCAATCGCTCCGGCCATAAAGGCAAAAAGCACCAGACTGAGGATAATCTCAATGTCCATTGTTATTCAACGCGCCTAGAGATTAAGAACACGTTTGGGTACTAGACGTTTTTTATCTGTGATTTCAGCCAGGCCTAAGCATTTCTCGCCATCAAAAACCAGCACCTGTGGCTCTGCCGAATGGTCGATATTACTTTCCATACCCCGGCTAAAATATTCTGCACGGCCTTCCGGTGCCTGAATCTGCGGGAAATACTGTACCGGTGCATAAGCTGGCAGTAATAGTGCTTCACGTTCTGCCTCAGTTAAGCTTTCCAGATATTCAATGGTATAGCTTGGAATAAGGTCAAAATGACCGGTTTGAATCCGGTGCAGATAAGTCAGATGACCATAGGTACCGAGAGCTTTGGCAATATCTTCGCCGAGTACCCGGATATAAGTGCCTTTGGAACAAGTTACATCCAGCGTAATGCTATTTTCAGTAAAAGATAAAAGCTCAATTGCATAAATGGTAATTGGACGTGCTTCACGTTCGATTTCAATACCCTTACGTGCCAACTCATACAGCGGACGACCTTCTTTTTTCAGAGCCGAATACATCGGTGGCACTTGCTGGATCTCACCAACAAACTTGGCAATTGTCTCCTGAATCAACTCTTCATTCAGTTCAGGCACTGGTTTTTCCAGCAGAATCTCTCCTTCGACATCACCTGTGGTGGTGCTATGTCCTAGAAAAACTGTGGTCTGGTAACGCTTGGTTGAATCCAGCAGATAATGCGAAAACTTGGTCGCCTCACCTAGACAGATCGGTAAAAGACCGGAGGCCAAGGGATCTAGTGCACCAGTATGTCCAGCTTTTTGCGCACGATATAACCAGCGTACTTTTTGCAATGCAGCATTCGAGCTGATGCCTAGAGGCTTATTTAATAGAAATACACCGCTGATATGACGACGCTGAATTTTAGGAGATGAAGCTTTCATGGCAAAAAGTCAGACATTTTATAAATTGGCGCAATGGTAAAACCCCTGCCAATTATTTACAACTTTTCTACAGCATATAAGGTGCAATATCTCCTATCCTGCCGAATGCAAAATTTAAAATAATCCGATAATTAAAATAAAGGTGCATAGGATATGCAGAAATATAAACTATGGATCGTGATTGCGCTCATCGTATTGTGCTTGATTACCCTGATTCTATGGCTTGCGCCCAGGGATGAAGCACAGGCACGTGTCTCGGGCCCGCAATCCACCAATGAAAGCAGCGCTCAACAGGCAGCAGCACTGGCCAATGGCCCCGTAAATAACATATTCCTGAGTCCAAGCCAGCAGGATACGGAAATTAATTGCCAGATGCAGATGGATGCCAGCAATCGCCTGATTGTCAATGAACAGACCCGTAACTGTTTTGAATATTTTATTACCCAATATGGGGAAAAAACCCTCGAACAAATCCAGCGAGATTTTAAGGCCTATATTCAGCAAAATTATCAGGATCCTGCACTCTCACAAGTTCTGGATCTTTGGAACCGTTATATCCAGTATCGTCAAGGTTTGGGAGAACTGACTCCACCTGCAGGTCTGGATCAAGAAGATCCAGCTTACTACCGCAGTATCTATGCCAGCACCCAGAACCTGCGTAAACGCTTTTTCTCTGATTATGAAATTGAAGGACTGTTTGGCACTGAAGATACCTATCATGAATATACCTTAGACCGGATGGCAGTCATGGCGGATAAAAAGCTGAGCGAAGCAGAAAAAGCCCAGAAGCTAAAAGAACTGTTTGCGCAGTTACCGCAGGACTGGCAAGAAAATCTGGAGCAACTGAATAAACTGGAAGATCTGCGTAAACTCACCGCTGATATTAAAGCCCGAGGTGGTTCTGCGGAAGAAATCCGTCAGATGCGCCTGAATCTGGTCGGTCCTGAAGCAACCCAACGTCTGGAAAAACTTGATGATGAACGTGCGAATTGGAAATCCAGTGTGACGCGTTACTTGGGCGAGCGCGATAACATCCTAAAAAGTGGCCTGAGTGAAAATGCCAAACAGCAGGCAGTTGATCAGTTGCGTCAGAAACATTTCCAGCGCCCTGAAGAACGGCTTCGTGTAGGTACATTTGAACAGGTACATGATCAGGGTGGGACCCTACCCTTTGCCAATTAATTTTCAGCTAAAATTGCTCATTGACGCCGTAGCTACACAGTACTGCTACGGCGTCGAATATCTTCTCTTATTCCCTTTTTTTTGTCTCATCTCTTATATAAAAACAGTAACGCTGACCCTCTATTTTGAGAGTTTAACAGAGCCATTTCTCTCTGAAAGCCTTGATTTTCTTGGGCTGATTACTTTTTTTAACATTGTTATTTGTTTCTAACTATTTCAACCTAAACATTCATCAATCTTATATTTCAAGGAGTTAACAATAAAATACATACGTATATAAATTGCAAATTTATGGACTCATAAATGCTCATCGGGCATGGCCCGAAATGACATGGAATTGGCTCATCAGCATGAAAAAATGCTTCTGCTTCAAAATAATAATTTTTGCGCGTGATTGAAGATTAGGTCTGCACGATCGAGACATCCAACTTCAATATTTATCGTGCATCAATACTCCCGAGCAATGATTGCTTTTTATAACAATAAAATGAACAAAGGAACGGTTATGCGTACTTTTATTAAAACAACACAGATGCTGGCGCTTTCCTTGGCAGCAGGCCTCGGTTTTGGCTTTTCAACACAAACCCAGGCGGCAGCAAGTGCAGTTCAGGTCACTGAAAAAGCCAAATCAGACTATGCCAAAACCAAATATCCTATTCTGATGGTGCATGGCTGGCTAGGCTGGCAACGCATAGGTACTGATACCATTGGCTTAGATTACTGGTATCAGATTCTGCCGGATATGGCTCGTAATGGTTCGACCGTGTTTGCCGCCCAATTGTCGCCTGCCAATACCACGACCCACCGCGGTGAACAGCTCATTCATCAGGTCGATGAAGTGCTGGCAATTACAGGGAAGGAAAAAATCAATCTCATCGGTCACTCCCATGGTGGCCCGACTGTACTCTATGTGGCAGCGACTCGACCGCAGCAGATTGCATCCATTACGGGGGTTGCAGGCACCTATCATGGCTCTAAAGTGGCCGATGATATTCAGAACAATACTCTTACCCGCACTGCTTTTAATGTTCTCGGTGATTATATTATTGGGCCACTGATCGCACTGGGACAGTTCAAACCTGAACTGGAAATTGATTTCGATGCATCCATGAAATCCCTGACCCAAACTGGCTCCAGCTCTTTTAATGCCAGCGTGGCCAAACAGATGGTGCAGGATGGTGTCTTAGCCTCCACAGAAAACTGTAATAAGAACCTGAAATCAAAAGACCGTAACGGTATCTATTATTATTCTTGGACCGGTGTGGCTCAAGCGACCAATGCACTGGATATCGATACCATCCTGATGCAGCTTGGCCCTTTATCTTATGGCAATAAAGACAATGATGGCATGGTTGCCCGTTGTAGTGCATTTATTGGTAAGGTGATTAATGACCAGTACAAACTGAACCATACCGATCTGGCCAATATGATGTTTGGTCTTAAAGGCCTGTTTGCTCCAGATCCGGTGGCGATGTACCGTCAACATGCCAATCGTTTAAAACTTCAGAATCTATAATTTTCATCGCCCTTATATCTACGGATATAAGGGCTTTTCGTTATTTTCACTTGAAAAAAACTAGGGAGATAAAAAACTCAAAACGCTTAATGGGTCGGTTTTTCAGCTGGCTATTCCCCACATTATGGCGAGGATCGCCTTAACACAACAACAAGAATGAGGAAATAATGATGAAATATGAAGTATTAACGGTAGGTCTGCTCATGGCAGCGACCTGTTTCACGGCCCATGCCTCCACCCAGGCCAGTCAGGTGACGGCGAAAGCCAGTTCACAATATGCCAAAACCAAATATCCGATTGTATTTTCACATGGTATGGCGGGTTTCATTCGGGTTGGCACTGACCAGTTTGGACTGGACTATTGGTATCAGATTTTACCTGATCTGGCCCGTAATGGTGCGAATGTTTGGGCAACGCGAGTCTCCCCTTTTAACTCATCTGAAATTCGCGGTGAACAACTTTTGGAGCAGGTCAAGGAAATTGCCGCAATTACCGGAGCAGATAAAGTTAATCTGATCGGACACTCACATGGTGGCCCAACAATTCGTTATGTGGCCGGTTCAGAACCTAAACTGGTGGCTTCATTAACTACAGTAGGTGCACCGCACAAAGGTTCACCGGTTGCAGACCTGATTCTAAAAGCTGAAGGGACTGCTATTGAAGCGCCACTGGTCGGCACAATAAATCTGGTTTCTAAAGCCATTACCTGGGCTCAAGGCCTGGACCCAAACTCTTATCCGCATGATTCACTTGCGGGTGGCAGCAGTTTAACGGCATTGGGCTCTGCGAACTTTAATCAGAGATATCCCATTGGTATGCCGACTACCACCTGTGGTGAAGGTGCATATCAACAAAAAGGTATCTACAACTATTCATTCACAGGTGTAGGCCAAGTTACCAACCCGCTCGATCCTGATTCAGCACTCAAAGTTACAGCCCTGCTCATTGATGGCGGCAAGGAAAATGATGGTCTGGTCTCCCGCTGTAGTGCCAAATTCGGTAAAACCATTCGGGATAACTACAACTGGAACCACCTGGACGAAGTGAACCAGTTACTCGGGTTAAAAAATGTCTTTGCTCCAGACCCAGTCGATGTTTATCGCCAGCATGCCAACCGCTTAAAACTGCAAGGTTTATAGAGCTACACAAGCCTCTATTCATCCAGAGGCTTTTTCCATCTTATTTTTCGCTAAATTTTTTCTTAAAATTTACTTGTTAATCATGATTAAACTGCATATAAAATATTCATCAAATATAAAAAGAACTGTGAAATAAAATAAATGCAGATACCTTCTATAGAAATCAAAAACAGATTTAAAAGAACCTGCCCCTGTTGCAAACGAAAAGTGATTAATCCTTTTCAATTTAAAAAATATGAGCCTTATTATTGTCCCTCTTGTCATCGACATATTATCGCAAATGTATGGATCAGTATTTTACTGGCTATCACACAATGTTTTATTTGCATTCAACTTTTTAATGCAGGATTCCAGTCTTGGGGATATTTTGTATTATTCCTGATGTTTATTCATAAAATTTTCTTGGATATTTTGGATGCCATGATCTTGCCTTTGCAGGAACATTTCGAATAAATCCAGATAAAAGCAAACATAAAAAAATGCGCCCAAAGGCGCATTTTTTTGCTTAAAAGCAAGGCTAAAATTAACCTTGTTTACGAGCTGGCAATTTTTCACGAATACGTGCAGCTTTACCAGACAATTCGCGTAGGTAGTAAAGTTTAGCACGACGAACGTCACCACGACGTTTCACTTCGATTTTAGCAACGATTGGAGAGTGAGTTTGGAATACACGCTCAACGCCAACACCGCTAGAAATTTTACGTACTGTGAACGCAGAGTTCAGACCACGGTTTTTCTTAGCAATGACAACGCCTTCGAACGCTTGTAGACGTTCACGGTCGCCTTCTTTTACTTTTACTTGGACAACTACTGTGTCACCTGGTGCAAAAGCTGGGATGTCTTGTTTAAGCTGAGCATTTTCAACAGCTTGTACTAAAGGATGCTTACCGCTCATGGGGTATCTCCAATATGTGCGAGTCAGAAGAGGTCTGATCATCGCTGGGTATAGAGGCTAAATCGCATAGACCCGATTGACTTTCCCTTTATGCTTGACCGCTTCAATGCATAAAGAGCCTATTTTAAATATTTAAACAACATTGCTTAAATACAGATTTGGACAACAGGATTAGTTGTTGCCACTTTTTAAATCTTTTAGCCATTTCTTTTGCTGCTTGGTCAGTTCAACTTTTTCTACCAACTCAGGCCGGCGTTCCAAAGTGCGCTGATATCGCTGCAAAAACCGCCATTTCTCAATATTGGCATGATGTCCCGATTTCAAGATGTCCGGTACATCCATCCCTTCAAAATGGTCTGGCTTGGTATATTGTGGGCAGTCTAGAAGGCCATCCACAAATGAGTCTTGCACGTGTGATTGTTCATCTGACATTGCACCCGGAAGTCTCCGGATAATACTGTCCAATAAAACCATCGCAGGGAGCTCGCCACCCGATAATACGTAATCTCCAATCGACCATTCCTGATCAACATATTTCTGGATCAAACGTTCATCGACACCTTCATAACGTCCACACAGTACAATCAGTCCGTCATATTTAACGAAGTCCTGTACCGCAGGTTCATTTAAGGTTTTTCCTTGTGGTGACATATACACCACAGGAACGTTAACTGCACCCGCTTGCGCTGCAAGCTCTTTGGCACGATGAATTGCTTTCGCTAATGGCTCAGCCATCATCACCATACCGGGACCACCACCAAATGGACGTTCATCCACCCGTTTGTAATTCCCTTCAGCAAATTCTCGTGGATTAATACAATGAATTTGCATCAAATCACGTTTTGCTGCGCGCCCGCTAATACCGTAGGCTGTAATCGCTTCAAACATTTCAGGAAAAAGCGTAATGACTGCAAAGAACACCGCAGACTCCTCATTTTCCTGCTGTGTTAACCCTTTTTAAGGATTAATAATCTACGCCCCAATTTACGTAGATACGACCAGCTTCGAGATCAACCCGCTGTACCACATCTTTATGCCATGGAATCATTCGCTCTTCGCCATCGACGCTGTCAGCAGTAGCGCGAACTACCATTACGTCATTGGCACCTGTTTCAAACATTTCATGGATTTGACCGAGATTCACTTCCTGTTCTTCTTCATCCAGACCTAATACAGTTAGACCTTTCAAATCAGACCAGTAATACTCATCCACGCCTGGTTGAGGCAGTTGCGATTTAGAAATCCAGACATTAGCACCCACCAGGCCGTCTGCTGCGGTACGATCACTCACACCTTTTAGCGAAACAACCAAGCCCTTGCCATGTGGTTTCCAACGTTTTACATCGACAATTTGCCAACCTGCTTTGGTCTCAATGTACCAAGGAAGGTAGTCAAATATGTTGCTCATAGGTTCTGTATTGGAATAGACCCAGAGCCACCCATTTAATCCATATGCTGAACGTAACTGTCCAATCTGAATACGATCTTCGGGAACATTCTGTGTTGGTGTCATGGGCTACCTGCTACCTTAAAATTAAGCAGCAGCTGCAGCTTTCTTAGCTTGAGCAGCTAAAGAAGCAACACGTTCAGAAGGTTGAGCACCTTGAGAAACCCAGTGAGCAAAACGGTCAGCATCTAAACGAAGTTTTTCTGCTTTACCTTGAGCTGTAGGGTTGAAGAAACCGATACGTTCGATGAAACGACCGTCACGTGCATTACGGCTATCAGTCACAATGATTTGATAGAACGGACGTTTTTTAGCACCACCGCGTGCAAGACGAATAACAACCATGATAGAACCTTATAGTTTTTACGGATTATTCATGTACCGACCACCGGAACACTTCAAACCCCTTTCATAGAGGGCAATATTTTACGCGAAGTTTGCCCTGAATGAAAGATCAAAAGTTAGTTATCCACAATTTCGAATTTGGTTAGCGTCCGTCCCAGTTTGATGTGGCAGATGGAGTACATGCTGTTGATGATTTTTCCCAACATTTATTACCAGAACTATCTAAAACAATCGCACCATTTCCAGTTTGAGAGGTATTGTTTTTAGGAGTAGCTGTTAGCTGCCAACTTGTGGAGGTAACAGATAAAATCAAATCATAAAGTGGGGCACCTCCTTTAGGAGTTACATTACTACCATATACTGTATTAAGAGTTGCACTGGTAAAACTTCCATTTGTCACTTTAAACTTAGTAAGATTATTTGCTATTACCATCATTTCAGCTTGAGCGTCTGCACGATGTGTTCTTACTTTATAATTTTGATAAGAAGGATAAGCAATAGCTGCCAATATTCCTATTATAGCTATGACAATCATTATTTCAATTAAAGTAAATCCTTTTTTATAAAACATTACCAATCCTCACCTGTTTCACATTTCTCATAGCCTGTGATATTGGATTTTTGCTTACAACGTACACCTGTGCTGGTGAGTAAAAAATTGAAGTTTTGAGAATCACTACTAACTGCTTTAATTGCCCACGCATTCCCCAATGCACTATCCGCAGTCAAAAGAGGATTACCATTTCCATGATCTACAATCATTAGTGTATAAGTAGGATTAAGAACCAGTGTCTGAGTTCCAGAAGTAAAATTTGTTCCACCTGTATATAAATAGCTCGCATTGAATCCTTTATAACTAAAATTACGGGCCTTGAATCTTTGTAATTGTTCAGATAGTTTCCCCATCTCCTGTTGAGCTTGCGCAGCAACACCTTTACGAATGAAATATTGGTAAGAAGGAATAGCGATTGCTGCAATAATTGCAACTATCACTACAACGACCATCAGTTCAATTAGGGTAAAACCCTGATTGAATTTAAATACCTTAAAGGCTGAGCTCTTGTTCTTTTGCATTATATCATTCCATTTTCGCGTAGCGTTCAAACCAACGATTTGGTATAAAACGAATTGATCCACCAGCGGAAATAAACTTTTGACCAGCTTTACAATCTGTACCTGTACAGGGACTACAATTTTCTCCTACACATATATCATCAGGATCTGGCACTACAATTGATTTGATATTACTACCGTCTACTGAGCCAACATTTAGGCCAATAATACCTGCGCCTAAATTGTATTTATAATTTGCATTTTCTGGACATACTCCTGTTGGCAGACATAGACGCTGAGTAAAACTATGTCCTTTTACCCCAGCACCACAACTTGAAGATGTACCATTATTTGAAGCATCATACATAGTGACATATAAGCTTCCCTCCATTGCAATCAAAGGAGATAATCCTTTGACTATACTAGCATCAGCCTCACTACCATCAAATTTTGTATCAAATCGATAATACCAACCGCCCCAACCAGTAGTTGAATTCGCAGTTGCACCTTTTACTAAAGTATCTTCAGTATCATTACGTACAACAGTGCTAATTAATTTTAATTTTGTAGTTGATGCTTCATCATCAACATCTGCTAAAGTCCTTGCATCTAAATTTGTATTCGGGAAAAACTTACCATCAGGATGAATATCATAATCATAAACTGCATATACACCATCATACTGTAAACCTAATGGATCCGTTTTCCCTGTTGTTGTTGGAGAATCTACAGTTCCTAACAATGGAGAACTTTTATTCCCCGAAACGAATGTTGCAATAACAACATGTGCACCTTCTTTCTTATGGGCACTATGGTGAGCTGTAAAAACAGGTGCCATATAGAAACGAGGGCTTGTCCCTGCAGTAGATAGATTATCTTCAATATGTAGGTCAAGTATCTTGTTAACTTGAGAGTTAAAATTGTCCTTTGTTCCATTAAAATCTACACGGAAACCTTGACCTGCTAAATCGCCAAAATATAAATGATCTACGATGCCATCATTGTTACGATCAATTGTCTTAATATCACTTGCAATACTGTATTTTAGATCACTATGACTTACATGCTCTACATCTGCTTGCCCATCATCGGAATTCGCATACCATAATAAATCCCCATTATCGGCATCGAACATATAGACACCAGAACCTTTTTTATTATCTTGGACATAATTATAGTGTTCATAACCAGCATAGCCTGTCCGAATACCATGAGCATATAGTCCGTCACCATTTTCTCCACCTGCGTCATACCCACCACCTACAAACATAACAAGTTTACGTTCACCTTTCCAATTTACGTAATCAAGTTTTGGCTTAGACCAACTTTGTGCCATATTCTCAATTGCAGAGAATGACTTACCTGCAGGGTTATCTTTAGAATAGACTTTTCCGCTTGAAGGATCGATATGGAATTTGAGTTTTGGATTATCGATATCTGTTAAGTCTAATGAGTAGTAACTTCGACCTCCCATACGCATACCACCATATACCCACTGTTTTCCATCAAAATTTTCATTTTCAGCAGGGGTTTTACCTAGAATTGCACGTGAAGCACCTTTAACGGTTAAAGTGCCATCATTATCAGTAACATATACTGTATGAGCTGTCCATTCACCATCTATTCCATAATACAAAGCATTTTTACCACCAGATAAATTACCAGCATTTTCCTTGAAAGTTTCTGATTGTTTTTCAATCATTTCTTTTGGAACAAAACTGAACTTTTCATTTCCTGTGTCAGCATCTACAACTGTTAAAAGACCTTGTGTTGTACCAAACATAATATAATCTTTACGGCTAGTTGTACTGATGTGCACTTTATTTGTTGTGGTATTTTTTTCAGCAACTGCTTTACCCTCTTGAGTCAGCAAAACAGGTAAAGAGTGATAGATACTACCCATTTGACGTAAATTTTCTTCCGCACTTGCTCCCGATAAGTCTGTACCATTAGTTTCTGTTGAATCTGAAATATTGATTCCAAGAAGCGCCATCAGACTACGGATACGATCCGAATCATCAGTTTTGGTTTTTTCATTAGTAGTATAATCGTAACTAATTTGCTTTAAATTAAAATCGCGACTTACCTGCTCACCCTCATCTGCAGTTCCATCAAAATCATATTCTGTTAAAAGTTTACGTCCCGCTTTTTTTACAGGTTCATTTTTAGAATTTACACCATTGACTAAACCCAAGATAAGTTGACTTAAAATCCCACCCTTTTTAAAAATAGGAGTATTTTCAGGATAGTTAATATTTTCTTTTGCCCATATATCTGCTAAATCTTGCAGTTTGCTTTTTTTAACAACTGTATATGCATTACCACCTGAATCATTCGAATAAATACCACCATTTACGACATAATATTTTTTAAGATTACCAAACCAGAGTTGTCGATTGTCTGCCGGATCTGCCTTTGGCTCAAATTGGGGTGAATATGCATAAGGTTGAATAATTTCAGGATTTAAAGCATCCATTGGAATGGTTGAAGATCCTGTGCTCATTGAAGGAATATCTTTTTGGATCTCATCAATAAACTTATTGATACTATCTACAACACTTTGAGAATTTGTACCTACATACCATTTACCGCCACCGATTGTTCCCCAGTCTTTAGCATCTTTAACGTCGTTACTACCTTCTGAGCTAAAACCTGAACCAAACCCAACGACAGCTGTTTTAATCTTTAAACCCAAAGGATTTTTTGACGTATCAATTAGTGTTTGCGCATAATTGCCTATACAAGACCAAGCATTTCGTGAATCTTTATAAGGTGTTCTCTTGCCTAATTGACTATTTGCACAGCTAAATAAAGTTCCCTTATCTCCTAAACTTGCTGTCATTAGTTCATAAGCTGTACCACTTTTACCATCACTACCTGGTGCTGTACCACCTGGCTCGGGCTCACCATCCGTTAAAAAATAAATCCCCTGCCCACTACACTCTCTTTTATTTGCAGCAGCTTCTGTATTGCCTAATTGGGCCTCTATTGAATCCGGTAGTTTATATACATTTCCATCTTTACTTGCTTCTACCGAGCTATCAAATCCTGAATATGCACCCCTACTAGGTTTTGGCCCCCAATAATAATGACCTGCATAATTTCCTTCTGTGCCAGATCCATTTTGCAAATAACCGTTTGAATAATTGTAACCAGCAGTCCAACGCGAGGACCAACTTGTACATAAATTTTGTGAATTCCACTCTTGGCAACTTAAATAATAATTATCATTAGGGTCAACAAAATACATTTGCACATTTGTTGTAATATTACTTTTAGTCGATGTCCCCATTAGATATGCAGCAGCTTCAGCATAAGCATAAGGTGTAGGAGTACCGCCGTTAGCTCTTAAGCCATTAATTTCTGTAATTAAATCATCTCGGTGCGTTTTTTTAACTTCCACTTGTTCTGTTTTGTAGTAAATACGACAGCTTTCATTCTCTCTAGTAGGACAACTTCTATTATTGCTACTATATCCTTTGCCGCTTACAATATCCTGTGTGGTTTCATCCGCCCACTTTTTACATGTAAGATCTAAATTCCACTCAATACAAGCACCATACTTTCGATTTCCTGAAGTCCCATATCGATAAGCATAAACTTTTTCTACATCTTCACTTCTTGTACCTGTTACTTCACCTAAGGGTTTAGCTGGAATCCGAATATAGCCGTTATCACCTGCAAATGTTGCCAACCCCATAACAATTTTATCTGCAACACGTGGTGTTGTCTGAGTGCCTTGTAACACATCACGCAAACCCTGCTTCAAAATAGACATCCTACTCGGGTTAGAATCACTTGTGGATCCACTCCCACCCATTGTCCACGCCATACTCCCTGATGTATCTAACATCAACATCAGGGTGGCCGTACCCGTACTATTCTCTGGAATTTTATAAATTTCTAAATCGGCCGCATAATTTGATGTACTTGTACAAATTAGAGTTGTTATTGCAGCCGTAATAACACTGACTTTAAATTTTTTTGACACATCTATAATGTTCATTTTTTTATCCAATACATCATCGTGATGAATCTTTTTTAAATGTAATTTCTTCATGATCTCTCCCCTATGATGTACGTACTGGCTTCATTGTGTATTCCATCTCTTGTGTGCTATATGGAACATTAATATTGGCCAGACAATCGGTAACTGTTTCATTTTCAACTACCTTATCTTCAAAACTTGTATATTCTGATAAACAAGTATTTACATCAGAACTAGAACTATCGCTTAACTTGGGAATAAGAGAGGTTGCAGTTATTACAACTTTTTGAATACCTGTACTTTTTGAAGTTTCTTTATCATCGCCTTCCATGAGATGTTCCCAATCTCGATCACTCGAAGCTGCACGGATACTTACTTGAGTGATTACAGCATTACGTCCACTTAAAAAATCTCCTAAACGATTAACCTGACAGAAACCATTTTTCCCCATTTCAGTATTCTTGATGGTCGAGCCTTCCCAATAAATAACACTGGCAATACGACTTCCCACAAAGTTATCTGGAGTTTCACCACGAATACAAAAAACAAGTTCTTTACCTTTATTTTCAGGTCTTAACGTATAGTTCAGCATGCCATCACCTATACGCATGTTTGTAAAAGCAAGCTCATCATCAGTTTTATTTTCTAAAGTAAAAAATACTGAATCACTGGTTTGTTTAAGCAGCACTTCTGCTTGAGCATTTGTTGAAATTTTCAAAGAATTGATACTTCCTCGTATAGCCCAAGTCCCAACTAATGTCAGAAGAACTAGCATCACTAACACTACAATTAAGACTGCTCCTGATTGAGTATTTCTAGGATTCCTATTCATCACTACACCCCTACTCAATACCAAAGCCATTGCGAATAGCAATTGTTTGGGTCACGACACTACGTAAATATAAATTATTCTTATTATCTGGGTTAAGAATTGCACTTGTATTTAAAACATTATATGGTTGATCTGCATCAAAAAACTCATTATTTCCTACTGTGTCTGTAGAACGAACTAATAAACCGATTTGTATAGAGACAATTTGTGGTTTTTCACCAGTTAATGTTCGATAATCCTCAATATCCATATAACTAAAACAATCCAGGCGTGAATCTGCTTCAATATTCTCTATTACATCCTCTTCTTCACCATTTTCCTTTGGAACTTTTTTAATTATTGTAATTGCATCACAATCCGCATTGGCACCATCATATGCTACCCCTAAACGCACACTAAAATGATCAACTCGTGGAATAATAATTTCCCCATTCCCACTTAAACCACTTAATGTCGTATTTGTTTTAGCAGTATCTTCCGTATAACGAGTTGCCTTACAGGCCAATGCCAGTGGTTTGTTTGGATCATTACGATTCGTATCTTTTCGTAAAAAATAGCGTTCTACCACATAATCACTTACAGTTAAGCCTGTACCCTCACAATCAAATTGATTAGGTGTACTGACCTTATATTGAATAACCAATTGATCACTTGTTTGATCTTTTAAATTAGATTCACCAATCCCACCACGACTTAATAAATTATCATTAATTGTAAAATTTAAATTTCCATCAGCATCTTTATTATTAGAAATATTTGCTGGTGATAAAACGACTCCTCCATATAAAACATCATCTTTGATATATGGTTGAGAGGAATTTAAATTAGCCAATCGAATAGAATTAATAACAGAACCCAATCCAAATAAAGCTGAACTTTGTAAATTCATCATAGCCTGTTGCACAGTTATGCTACGCTGACTGGTTAAAAACAACTGTAAGGCAATAGCACTAATTAATAGCCCTAATACAAGTGATATCATCAATTCAATTAATGTAAAACCAGTCTGTTTAGTATAGATTTTCATATTAAAATGCCTCCATAACTAAACATTTAGCATCTACAATGTAAGCGCCAGTAGTTGCATCAACACAATTGCTAAGATCTGATGCTGTAATACTTGTTTTTCCCCATGCAACATATATACAATTCAAAGTACTTTTTACACAATTTTCAATAATTACTGTTTGCCCATTGTCCGAAGCCTTAGCCAAAATTTCTGTAGAATCATGTTGTGCCATACTAGTGGAATTACATTTAGGAATTCCTAGACTTTTAGGTGTTGTAATATCATTAGTACCAATACAGGTATCTATCGAAATAGCATTGTTAATTGCATTTTTATAATCGGATAAGGCTGTCCGATTTATCCTCATGCGCTCAGCCAAATCTCGTGCATTATTCATTGCAACTGTATGTTCAGTTGCTTCTTGGGCAGCATCCATTGCTCTTAATTGTAAAGCCGAGAATCCCAACACTCCCAGAGCAAGTATAAATAAAGCTACCAATACCTCTATTAAACCAACGCCCTTTTGATTAGTACTATTTATCATCAACATACACCCGTTGTTATACTATCTACTGTGCCAGTTTTCGAAACAAAAATAGTTTTGCTTGTTTTAATTTTCGAATTACATAAAGTAAATTCTAGAGGCACAATTTGAGGGATTTTTCTTGGATTATCATCTGGATCTGTATTACATGGGGTTGAGGTGGCAGGTGGAACTGGAGTACAAACTGGGTTGTCTATAAGTTTTTCACGCTGCTTTGCTGTTCCTAATCCGGTGAAAACAACATCAATTGCATCACTTGTTAAATCAATATCATCATCTGGAGAGGTCCAAGAAAATGTAGTTGCTGTATTCGCAGGACAGATAACTTTTGTCTCACTCGTATCTGGATCTACCCCTGTAGGACAAGTCAACTTAATCGTAATATTTTTCCGCAATGAAATCGCTTGCCCTCTTGCCTCTCCAAAAACCAAAGCAAAATCTCGAGCAGTAGTATCCAATTTTCTTTTTGCAACTAAATCACCAAAAGAAGGCGCAGCGATCGTTGCAATAATCCCTAGTACTGCAATCGTCACCATGAGCTCAATTAACGTAAAACCTTTATTCTTTTGCACACTCTTCCCCAGCTCCAAAACTTTCCCCTATTAAAAATAATATCTATAAATTTTACAAAACCTACACAGAGTAGATAAAAGGCATAAAAAAACAGATAACTGTCATATTATAGCTATCTGCTTATTTTTTAATAAAAAATAAATTGTTAAATAGTTAACAATTTAAGCCTGTGTTACAGGAATACGTAACTCTTTTGGCAGACTGAATGTAATATTCTCTTCTCGCCCATCCAGCTCTTTGGGTGCCTGTGCACCCCAATCCTGTAAACGCTGAATCACCTGCTTAATTAAAATTTCCGGGGCGGAAGCACCTGCGGTTACCCCAATTTTAGAAATATTGGTAAACCATTCCTGCTTGAGCTCATCTGCATTATCAACCAGATAGGCTGCTTTACCCATACGTTCCGCCAGTTCGCGCAAGCGATTTGAATTCGATGAATTCGGTGATCCTACAACCAGCACGACATCACAACGTGCAGCTAAATCACGTACTGCATCCTGACGGTTTTGTGTCGCATAGCAAATATCATCTTTGCGTGGACCTTGAATATTCGGAAATTTTTTGCGAAGCGCATCAATGACTTTCGCTGTATCGTCAATCGACAAAGTCGTTTGGGTCACAAAAGCGACTTTCTCAGGATTGCGAACTGTTAAAGCAGCAACATCTTCTTCATCTTCGACCAGATAAATGTCACCACCATTATTTTTATCATATTGCCCCATGGTGCCTTCAACTTCTGGGTGGCCCTCATGACCAATTAGAATCGCTTCTACTCCCTCACGGGCATATTTAGTCACTTCAATATGTACTTTAGTGACCAATGGACAGGTCGCATCAAAAACTTTTAAACCTCGGCGTTCGGCTTCCTGCTGCACAGCCTTAGACACCCCATGTGCACTAAAAATCACGATATTGTCATCCGGAACTTCATCTAGCTCATCGACAAAGATTGCACCACGTTGACGTAAGTCATCTACAACAAACTTGTTATGGACCACTTCATGACGCACATAAATAGGTGGATTAAAGCATTCTAGGGCACGGTTCACGATCGCAATGGCACGATCCACACCGGCACAGAAACCACGCGGGTTAGCTAAAACAATTTCCATAGAAATCCTCAATACTCACTCAATTTATGGCGCTACAATTGAAATAAATGTAAAACAATCGACGTACAACTATTTAGTTTAAAGCCGGTCTACTCTAAAATAGAGAAGATATTTTATCATATCAGGAAAAATATCATGTCGGGTCTCTTGTTTGTCGTTTCTGCAGCGTCTGGAACGGGCAAAACATCCCTCGTTAAAGCATTACTTGAACGCGTCAACAATCTTCATGTTTCTGTTTCTCATACGACACGCGGTCAACGACCTGGCGAACTCGATGGCGTACATTATCATTTCTCGACTAAAGAAGACTTTTTAAACCTGGTCGAAGAAGGTGGTTTTATTGAATATGCCGAAGTCTTTGGTAATTATTACGGTACAGCACAAGCGACTGTAAAAGAACAACTTGCTAAAGGTCATGATGTATTGCTTGAAATTGACTGGCAAGGTGCACAACAAGTCCGTCGACTTTTTCCTGAATCTAAACAGATTTTCATTCTTCCGCCAAGCCAGTTTGATTTGCGTCAGCGTCTTTCCAACCGTGGTACAGACTCTGTTGAAGTGATTGAACACCGTCTTAGCTGTGCAGTCGAAGATATGCAGCAGTACGTCAACTTTGATTATGTCATTATCAATGATGACTTTAATAAGGCATTACATGATCTTGAATCTGTGATTATCGCCAATCGTCTGGTCCTTTCCCAGCAAGCGATCCGCCATGAAAAACTGATCCAGGCTCTAATTACTCCAAGCGAACAGTGATTAAAACTTGAGTCTCCAGACAAAGCATTTTATACTGTGCAGTCTGTTGAAATTTACTATTCAAAACGAGAATTCTTATGGCACGCGTAACCGTTGAAGATTGTTTAGACCATGTAGACAACCGCTTTGAGCTTGTACTAGTGGCAAGCAAACGCGCGCGTCAATTGGCACGTCAAGGCATTGAACCAACTGTGGAGTGGGACAATGATAAACCGACTGTAGTTGCTTTACGTGAAATCGCTGCAGGTCATGTATCAAAAGATATTTTGAAACAACGTGATCAAGATTATCAAACTTCAAGTTTAGATCTTGCTCTTTCTGCAAATAATCTAAATTTAGATGGTTTTTCTTTCCAATAAGAATAAACCATTCCAAAAAGCCTAGTTTTAAACTAGGCTTTTTTTGTTCTGTGGCTTTTATATTTTGCGCAGAACGGTTATAACATAAGGGTTAGCTCTAAAGTCAGTGTAAATTTTTCACTTGTTGATAAGAAAAAACTGACCCACTTTATGTTATACATTTCATACGAGCTTTCTCTGTTTTATTTGTTAAAAAATCCAGTTTTAAAGGTGTTTTATGCCAGGCCCACAGGTCAGTGAAGCTAAGCAACAGTTAAAAATCATCATCGACGCGTACTTAAGTGAAAGCGATGTCGAACGTGTGCTTGCGGCCTGTGATTATGCCGATATTGCCCATGATGGCATTACCCGTAAAAGTGGTGAACCTTATATTCTGCACCCTATCGCGGTGAGCTGTATTCTGGCCCATATGCGTCTGGATACTGAAACCTTAATGGCAGCGCTGCTGCATGATGTCATTGAAGATACCGACTTCAATAAAGATGACATTACTGAAAAATTTGGCAGCACGGTTGCAGAGCTGGTTGATGGGGTCACCAAGCTCAGCCATTCTAGTGATAAGGAATATAATAAAGCAGCCTCTTTCCGAAAAATCCTGCAAGCGACTCTACAGGATCCACGTGTCATTATTGTGAAACTGGCAGATCGCTATCACAACATGACTACGCTGGAAGCATTACGCCCGGATAAACGTGCCCGTATTGCGCGTGAGACCTTTGAAATTTTCGTTCCAATGGCACGCTTGGTCGGCATGAACGAAATGGCTGATAATCTGGAACATCTGTGTTATCAGAATCTGGATCTGGATATGTACAACGATGTTCAGGCTGCCCTTCTGGAGACCAAGCCTAAACGCTGTGAATATCAGGCCAAGTGGGAACAGAAACTTAACGAACTACTACAGCAATATGCGATTGAAGGTCGAGTTAAAAAGAAAAATAATAATATCGAACTATTACGCCATTTTGTAAAAAATGATATTGATCTGCAGGAACTTACGCATAGCCACGCATTTGAAATTATCTTACAGAGCATTGCCGACTGCGATCGCCTAGCCGATATCCTGACTGAGAGTTTTACGGTTCAAAATTATCAGGACAATATTCGTCGCCCCCTTCCGGGCGGCAACCAGTCTTTAACCATGCGCTTAAAAGGCGAAAAGACTACCCTGTCGCTGACTATTCAAACTGAACTAATGCGCAAAGCTGCACGCTTTGGTGTTGTTCTTGGTGAAAATGCCCCTCAGGCCTGCCGCTCTGCTATTCAGGCATCTATGCAAAATCTGAACGTATTGGTTGATGGCGAATGTGCCAAAACCACGTTCAGCGAATTACTGGATTATCTGCATCAGGAAAAAATTTGGGTTTATACCCCTCATGGTCATTTGCATGAGTTGCCGCAAGGTGCGACTGCTGTAGATTTTGCCTATGCCGCCAGCCTGTTCCTCGGTAACCATGCTATTGGCGCCAAAATTAATGGTGAAACCAAGCCGCTTTCTACGCCATTATTGAGTGGTCAGGTCGTTGAAGTCATCACTGATGTTCTTGCAACCCCAAACCCAGATTGGCTCAGCTTTATTAATACCCAAAAAGCCCGTCGTGCGATTCAGAATATCCTGCGCGATCAGGACATTGATGAACAGCGCCTTGTGGGTCAACAGGCCCTCAACCGTGCCTTAAAACTTTTCCAGTGTTCTATTCGTGATCTGACCGAAGCTGACTGGAAAAATGTACTGGAATGGCGTCATGTTCCGACTAAAGAGCAACTATTTGAACAGATTGCTGTAGGTGACTTATTACCACAACTGGTTGCCAACCATTTATTTGCACATGACCAGCATCAAAATGCGAATAGTTCAGGTCGTCTTATTCAAGGTACAGAAGGTGTAGATGTTAAATACGCCCATTGCTGCAACCCGGTACTTGGTGATCCAATTCAAGGTCATCTGACTCGTCGTGGCTTAATTGTGCATCGTGCCCGTTGCCATAATTTATTGCAGGAACAACATATGCATCCTGAAAATATTATGCCTCTACAATGGACGATCGAAGATCTGGATGATGTCAGCTTTACTGCCTATCTCTGTATTGATCAAGCCATGGACGATGAACAGATTTCTGATCTGATTTATCAATGTCGTAAAGGCCATACAGGTGTAGAGATGGTGCGTAATTATGATGGCAAAACTTATGTAAATATTGTGGTGCATAACCGTAAACAGATTGCCAAGATTATTCGTGATTTACGCATGCATTTTGGTTTTCCACGTATTACCCGCTTAGAACAGCCGCTCAATATTGCTGAAACCTCTAAAGCCAGTTAATCATTTAAAACGATAATGCTTTTGTCAGTTGAATTGATCTAATATGATGTATGTTGATGATAAAAGGAGAAATTGATGTCCCGCCAAGTGATCCATACTGAAAATGCCCCAGCTGCCATAGGCACCTATTCACAAGCAATTCTAGTCGGGGATACGCTTTATTTATCCGGCCAGATTGGTCTGGATCCATATAGTATGGAACTGGTTGAAGGCATCGAAGCTCAGATTCGCCGTGTGTTTGATAACCTGAAAGCGGTTTGTGAAGCAGCGGGTGGCTCATTAGCTGATATTGCAAAGCTAAATATCTTCTTAACCGACCTTTCTCATTTTCAGCTCGTCAACCAGATTATGGGTGAATACTTTGCTCAACCTTATCCAGCGCGTGCTGCCTTAGGTGTTGCAAGTTTACCTAAAGGCGCTTTAGTTGAGATGGATGGTATAGTCGTTATCAATCAATAATTTATAAAAATCACCAAATCTCCAGCCTGCAATATTTAATTCTAAATTATAAATCGCTCTTGCGCAGAAATCCGAGTAGCACTCGGATTTCCGCTCAGGTGGTATTTTTTTATCTGAATCATCAATCATTATAAAAAGCATTTTCAAATGATTTTTATTGACAAACGATAACAATTATCAATAATATCTCTTATCTTATTTATTCACTGTGGTTGTATCCTATGTACGTTTGTCTATGCCGTGGCATTACAGATCAAGACATTAAAGATGCTATTGCAAATGGCGCCGAAAGTTACCGTGATGTACGCGAAATGCTTGATCTAGGGACGTGTTGTGGTCGTTGTGCTCCTGAAGCCCGTATGATCATCAGTGATGAAATTTCCCAGATTGCTGCCCGGCTAGCGGTTGCTGCCTAAAGCGGATAACGATAATTATAAAATCAATGGTCTCGTATCATTACTCCTCCCCCGCCTCTGACTCTGGCGGGTTTTTATTGCTGTATATTTCACCTGAAGCTTTTTGATTGCGATTTTCATTTGCAGTTCAATAAATTACTCGCCATTGCTCGCTCGATTGATTTAAGATAAGTTAATCAAAAACCCATAGCGATAAATGGGTCAACAGGCTATATGGAGTGATACGATGAAAGGCAATCGTGATGTAATTAATCAGCTGAACCAGGTGTTGTATCACCACCTTACAGCGATTAACCAGTATTTCCTGCATTCACGCATGTTTAATGACTGGGGCATTGAACAACTCGGCTCGGCTGAATATAAAGAGTCGATTCGTCAAATGAAACATGCTGACAAAATTATTGAACGTATTTTATTTTTAGAAGGGCTGCCAAACTTACAACACTTGGGCAAATTGTATATTGGTCAGCATACTCAAGAAGTACTGCACTGTGATGTACGCAAAGTAAAAGAAAATATTGAAGTCATTCAGCAGGCTGTAGCTTTGGCAGAAACACAGATGGATTATGTGACTCGTGACTTAGTGCGAGAAATTCTGGAAAAGGAAGAGGAATATCTGGACTGGACCACAACTCAGCTAGATCTCATCAAAAGTATTGGTATTGAAAACTATATTCAAAGCCAGCTTTGATTTCTTAAAGACATAAAAAAGCCATCATGATGATGGCTTTTTTATTGAGCTGAAACTATTTCGGCATATCTTTAATAACTTCATCATAGTTCAGTTCAGTTTTTTGAATCGTATTCAAACGCCAGAGCTGGTGATGTGCCTCTTTAATATAACCATTATAGGCCAGTAAACGAATATATTTTAGCAAGTTGTATTTGGTTGGATAACTCACCACCAATTTTTCATGTTGATGGATTTCGTCCTGACTCATCTTGGTATAAGGATCTACCCGGATCCAGTCAATACGATGATTAAATTCCGTCAATAAGAAAATTGGTTTTTGATTGGTGATTTTTTCGGGTTGCTGTTCATAGCGAATGCTCTGACCGAGTTTTGGCACAGCAGTATCATAATCCCGGTAAATGACTGCAATTAAAATAACACCTGTAATGAAGATTAATTTCATCAACCATGCTGGCATGACAAGCTGCTTAACCATATCAGCTCGCTGCGCTAGTACTGTACCGATAATAAAACCCACTGGTAACAAGAAATAGGCATAATGCTGTGGAAACTCAAACATGGCATGTGTCAAAAAAGCCCCAATCATCAAAATTCCGATGACAGATTCTGGCGTATTCACCCAACGTTGTAACTGATAGCCCAAATAACCAAAGTATGCCAAGAAAGGCAGACCGATGATCAGTCCATTCCAGAGCAAAAAGTCCAGAATAAAATTATGTGCACTACGAACCCAGACCGGGCCTTGCACGGTATCACTAATCGAGACAAAAGCCACACTGGTCTGATACCAACCATAGCCAAACCATGGCTGCGCCTGAATGGCTGCCAGCATCTGCTGCCAGATTGCGAGGCGTGACATATCGCCGGTGGCACGCGCTACCACATCCCTGCTTTGTATGACGTCCGTATCCATTGCCTGTGCAGCCAACTGACTGAGTAATGGAAAAGCCACAATACAGGAAATAAAGAAGAGGAACCAAGCAATACTGTAATACCATTTCAGGCGAATAATGCCTTTATATTGATAGAACGCCAGATACAACATGATCGCGATCGCAGCCACCCATGCAGTACGTGACTGACTTAGAGCTACCCCCATAATAATGACTGCAGCGCAGGCAAATAGCCATTTGGTCTGAATTTTTTTCTTTTCATATAAGTAAAGGCAGCTCATCAATGCCATGACTAAAAAAGTTGCCATATTATTCGGCTGGGCGAAGTTCGCATAAGGCCGCTGGTTGCCACTAATATTTACCATACCTGGCAATATTGAATCCAGATTTGTCCATTGGCAAAGTGCGATCATGCCTGTAACCGTACCTGAAGCCAAAAACACATAGCTAAGATTGGTAAAAGTTTCTTCCCGGTTATAGTTTCCTGTAGAAAAGTTATAGCCAAGTACACTTGCCAGCCAAAAGCTAAAAACAAAAATAAAGCCCATCATGGCGGTGCTAAAGAAAAATACTTGGCCTGCTAACAACTGGATCAAAGGAACACACGTCAGTGCTAATAAAGGCAAACCAATAGTAGGTAATTTAATTTTTTCTTTTAAGAAAAAAGCTGTAAGGGCAAATAATGCAAAAAAAGCATACAGCTCACCCGTGTAAGTAACCCATGGACGGTAATGTACGGGTATGAGCCATGCGAGGGAGATAAAGATACCGGCTAGAAGCAAGAGGAAGAATTTCATGGAAATATCAGACGGTAGAAGTTGGGCACATGATATACAAAAAGCATATGGATAGATAATCTACTTTTTGAAATATGTTCTAAGACTTAATTAATCCCAAGGACGTAAATTAACAATTTTTACGATATCACCTTTAGCATCAACTAACACCACTTGGTCTTGCTGCTTTGCCCGCAGTGGAATATACGCTTGACTATTTGGGTATTTTTTTAAGATTTCATCTACATCTGCACGGGAATTAAATTGGTTTAATTCTTGAAGTGAGTGTGCATTTCTTAATGCCACAGTCTGTACTTGCTGATAACTCACATAGCGTGAGGGTTGCATACTTAAAGTCAACCCAGAAAATATCGCATTAGATAAATCCTCTTGACGTTGTGTATTGTCTTTGGATAATTCAATCGCCGCCACTTGAGCAAAAAACTGTGGTGGCGTTGTAAACTCGTTCTGTTTCGGGATAGTTTCAGCAATGTACAGGTCATTGTTTTGGATTAATTCGAAACGATCTACACTATGTACAATCCATACCGGCCGTGCATCATATAAACTAAATACCCCCCACCCCAAAGCTGCCAACTGTAATATAACCAAGAAACTTAAATCAAATTTAAGACTTGACTTGTTCGGTCTGTACACCAAAAAGGTTATACAAGGTCCTATAACTATCACCGTCAACAGTATTAACAACGCAATAGACCAAAAGCCCACAGCTTGTGCCAATGGTGCAGCATAACTTCCGCAGTAAAACATCGCAATGATACAAGTAAAGATCACTAAACTCAGTAGCATATGCCATAATGTTGCTTTGAGCTTAACTTTAAACATAGCACCTCTTTTTTTGCATAAAAAAAGCCGATATTTATCGGCTTTTTTAATTCAAACTAAATTATTTACATTCAGAAGGAACATACTTTGCTGGCATAGTTCCACGCACTACTGCAGCTGTTAAGCCACGTGACACACCAGTGGCAGTACCTGCTGAGCCACAAGCCCATTGCAAAGTCTCCCCATTACTAACTGTACTTGCACTAAGTGGAGCAGCCGTGGTACCACCAGCAGCAACAATATAAGGTACCAATTTAATAGTTTTTCCCTGAGCTTCAGTCGGAAGACTAGCATCAGTAGATGAAGTAATCACAATAGCACCTGTATTACGAGTACCGACGACACTTGCAACATATTTACTTGTTACCGGAGAAGCAGCAAGACTAGTGACGGCACCATTCACGCCAACAATACCACCACTTTGAAAAGCTTCACTAATTTCAGCTTTAGCAGCAGAACCGACACTTAACATTTCTGTAACTTTGGCACGTACAGTATAGTTTTGATAAGCAGGAATCGCTACTGCAGCCAAAATACCGATAATTGCGACAACAATCATTAATTCAATAAGGGTAAAACCCTTTTGTACTGTATTCATAACATTCTCCACAAATGTTTTTTGTTTATTTATAAGCTTAAAGAAATAGCTCATTTAGCTTAATTTTATAGTTAGCACTAAGTGTGCCAAGTTTTATTATAATAAAATTGAGATAAAAAACAGCAGTTTAAAAAAATATTTTTATTTTTGTAATTATTATGTTTTATTTTGTGTAACTAACTGACAAAAAATGTCAGTTAGTTGACTAAAATCACCCCAGAATAATCGGTTTATTCACTAATTCATTATCTTTATCTTCTATTTGACGATCATAGTACTGATCTAAGACCTGTCCAATCTGCTTCACCCCTTCAATCACGCCTTGTTTAAACTGCTTTTGCTTTAATAATTGAACAATATGCTGACAAATCTGATCCCAAACTTGTTGAGTTGTCGCCTGTTTGATTCCTCTATCAATCACAATTTCAACCTTGTGCTCGCAGAGGTTCAGATAAAGTAGTACACCACTATTGTATTCGGTATCCCAGACACCGAGCTCGGCAAAAAGTTGTCGAGCTCTACACAAAGTATCCTGATAATAGGCTGATCGTGCGGATAAGCATCCCTCGATTACGACCTGAATCTCTCCTACATGACCATGCTCTGCTTCTTCAATAGCTAGTGCAATGGCATGTTGATCCTGCTTGGAGAAAAACCGCTTGGTTGCAGGCATATAAAAGAAGTGCTTAAGCCAACGTTTAAAACTTGGTTGAGCATGTTCTTCCAGTTTAGGCTGTGTGACAATATCTGTTGTATCTGTAGTTGTTACCATGAGCCTGATGCTCCTCCCCCACCAAAACCACCGCCGCCGCCGCCGAAGCCGCCGCCTCCAAAACCACCACGTCCACTACCACCGCCACGACCTCCACCTGCCATAAAGGCATGCAGGATCAACTGAGCAAGTGAGGTCACGAGTAAAAAGAAAACTCCAGCACCAATTAATAGGCTAGCGACCAATCCCATGCCATTGACTAACCCGGCTGCAGTTCCAGCCACTGCAGCAGTGGCTGCACTCAACTTTCTGCCAAAGATCATGGAACCAATAACACCAGCGACGATAATAAAAATAACCGAACCAAAAGTCGCTTGAGATGCTTGCTGCGCTTTATAAGCCTGCTGCTGACGCTCTTTAAGCTCAGCCGCTGCTTGAGCTGCAATTTCTGGATCCAGATTTAGAATACGCTCTATTTCTGCCAGCCCAGCATCTATCCCTTGTGCATACTGACCCTGCTTAAACAAAGGTGTAATTTTGTTATTAATAATCCGTCCAGCCACAATATCCGGCAGAACGCCTTCTAACCCATATCCAGTTAAAATCTGGATACGATGATCATTTACTGCAATGGTCATTAACAGACCATTATCATGTTCTTTTGATCCCAGTTGCCAGCGATCTGCCACACGCATGGAATAGTCAAAAATATCTTCCTGACCCGTGGTAGGTACAATCACTACGCCGATCTGAGCCTTACCAGCCTCATAGAGATTAATGATTCGTTGACTAAGTTGCTGTTTTTCTGCTGCCGTTAATAAATTTGCCTGATCAATGACTGGCTCATTCATGCTGGGCAAGTCGCGCTGAACCTGACCTTCTGCCATATCATTGGCAATTTGGGGCTGCGGTGCTGTAGCTGTAGGTTCCACATTTTGATCTGAAGTATTCGTTTTAGGCTGCAAAATTTCACGTGCAACAATGACTTCTTCTGTATCAGTTGCCGTTGCTGTTTCACTCCAGGCAGGATTCATCAGGCTCATAATGAGGCTGAGAAATATACCTATATAAAGTTTTACAGCGCTCGTATGCATCATTACAGCCACCTTATTAGCAGATTACCCAAGATCAAGCTTAGTCAAATGAAACCTTAGGTGCCTGTTGCGCACTTTGCTCTGCACTAAAATTTGGCTTGGTATCCATCCCAATAACTTTGGCTGTCATCACCTGCGGGAACTGACGTGCATAAGAGTTAAAATCTTGTACAGTCGTAATATAACGGTTACGCGCTACCGCAATACGGTTTTCAGTACCTTCAAGTTGTACCTGCAGATCGCGGAACTGCTCGTTGGCTTTCAAATCAGGATAATTTTCGGTCACCGCCAGTAAACGTGACAAAGCACTGGTCATTTGTGCCTGAGCTTCCTGATAACGCTGGAACAGTTCAGGATCTTCCAGCACTTCACGATCGACTTTCAAACCTGCAACATTAGCGCGTGCCTGAGTCACTTCAGTCAATACCTGCTCTTCATGCGCCGCATAGCCTTTGACAATATTCACCAAATTCGGCACCAAGTCAGCACGACGCTGGTACTGGTTTTGTACTTCGGACCATGCTGCAGTTACAGCCTCATCCTTAACTTGTAAGGTGTTATAGCCACAACCTGTAAGCGTCAGGGTACTGGCTAACATCAGAGCAATGAAAGATTTTTTTAATACAGGGATCATCTTTTATCCTCAATTCTTTATTGATATTTATTTAATTAATTTGATTTTAAACATATTTTTCCTAGTTTTTGTTAATTTTTATAATTTTTTACTTTTATCGTTTTTATTCCTTCTGTTCTGCTTCAGAGCTACGAATTAATATTGGATATATTGATAAGTTTAAATCCATATTTATTATAACTACTTAGAACTAAGCTGAATAAATTAGTAAAATGAAAAAAAATAAAAAACCCGCCGTAGCGGGTTTTTTAAATAGAGGATTAAATTAGATTAAATATCAAGGTAATCGAGAATACCTTCTGCAGCCTGACGACCTTCCCAGATCGCAGTCACCACCAGGTCAGAACCACGGACCATGTCACCACCGGCAAAGATTTTTGGATTTGAAGTCTGGAATTTATATTGCTGCTGCTCGGCTGCAAGTACGCGACCTGAACCATCCAGGTTAATTTCTACATCAGTAAACCAGTCTGCTGGGCTGGTACGGAAACCAAATGCCAGCAATACTGCATCTGCAGGTAGAATTTCTTCTGAACCTGGAATTGGTTCTGGGCTACGGCGTCCACGGCTGTCTGGTTGACCCAGTTGAGTCGTTACCACTTTTACGCCAGTCACTTTACCATTTTCACCCACGATTTCGATAGGTTGACGGTTGAACTGGAATTCCACACCTTCTTCACGCGCATTTTTTACTTCACGACGTGAACCCGGCATGTTCGCTTCATCACGACGATAAGCACAAACCACTGACTCAGCACCTTGACGGATTGAAGTACGGTTACAGTCCATCGCGGTATCACCACCACCCAAGACAATCACTTTTTTGCCTTCAACACTGATGTATTCGGATGGATCTTTTTCCCACCCCTGGCAACGGTTCACGTTAGCAATCAGGAAATCCAGTGCATCATATACACCATCCAGATCTTCACCAGCAAAGCCACCTTTCATATAAGTGTATGTTCCCATACCCATAAAGACAGCATCATAGTCAGCGAGTAACTGGTCGATAGTAACATCGGTACCAATTTCAGTATTCAGACGGAATTCAACCCCCATACCGGTAAAGATTTCACGACGGCGTTTCATCACGTCTTTTTCCATCTTGAATTCTGGGATACCGAAAGTCAGCAGACCACCAATTTCAGGACGTTTATCAAATACAACTGGCTTCACACCATTACGTACCAGAATATCAGCACAACCTAGACCTGCAGGACCTGCCCCAATAATAGCCACTTTCTTATCAGTCCATTTCACATGAGACATGTCTGGACGCCAGCCTAGAGCGAAAGCGGTGTCATTGATATATTTTTCAGCATTACCAATGGTGACTGCACCAAAACCATCATTTAAGGTACAGGCACCTTCACACAGACGGTCCTGAGGACAAACACGACCACAGACTTCTGGCAAAGTATTGGTCTGGTGACAAAGTTCTGCTGCCTGGAAAATACGGCCTTCTGCCAGTAACTTCAACCAGTTTGGGATGTAGTTATGAACCGGACATTTCCATTCACAGTACGGGTTACCACAACCTAGACAACGATGTGACTGATTTGCAGCCACTTCTGTTGTGAAAGGTTTATAAATTTCCACAAATTCTGCTTTGCGGACGTCAATCTCTTTTTTCTCTGGATCTTGGCGTGCGACATCCAGGAATTGAAAGTCATTATTTAGGCGCTCTGCCATCTCTCTCTCCGTGGGTAGACCCAAGGCTTTATTCGCATTACCTTAGGTCTGCCTATATCTGCAGTAGTGGAATTATTGTGGATCAGCTTGAGTTGTTTTCAACAAGGTCAACAAGTTAGCTGCTTTTGGTTTTACCAGCCAGAACTTACGACTATAGAAATCAAACTCATGGCGGATCTTGTACGCCCAAGCACTACCTGTTTCTGCAATATGTTCATCTAAAATGCGAAGCAAAAAGGTCTGATGTTCTTCCATCGCTTCAGTTGAGATACGGTTCAGTTCAATCAACTCATGGTTGTAATGATCTACAAAATCATTGTCCAGGTCCAATACATAAGCAAAACCACCGGTCATACCTGCACCGAAGTTATGACCTACTTTACCTAGGACAGTCACAATACCGCCAGTCATATATTCACAGCAGTGATCGCCTGCACCCTCAATCACGGCGAAGGCACCAGAGTTACGAACTGCAAAACGCTCACCTGCAGTACCTGCAGCAAACAATTTACCACCAGTCGCACCATACAGACAGGTATTACCAATGATTGCAGTATTTTGAGTCTGGAACGGAGAACCTTTTGGCGGGAAAATCGAGATACGGCCACCTGCCATACCTTTACCCACGTAGTCGTTCGCATCACCTTCCAGTTTGAGATGCAGACCACCGGCATTCCAGACACCGAGTGACTGACCCGCTGTACCAGTCAGATTTACTTTAACTGGATGTGCTTCCATACTCAGGTTGCCATAACGTTTGGCAATTTCACCTGACAGACGCGCACCAATTGAACGGTCACAGTTACCTACGGTAAAGCTGTATTCACCACCTGTTCCTGCTTCGATCGCTGGCAGAATTTCTTCTACCATTTTCTCAGCCAAAATACCTTTATCAAATGGTTCATTACCCTGTACTTCACAGTACTGTGCTTTGCCTTCTGCTGCTGGATGTGACTCTAGCAGTTTGCTCAGGTCAAGGTGAGCATGTTTGTCAGTTTCACCTGGCAGGATTTCCAGCAAGTCGGTACGACCAATCAGGTCTTTCAGGCTAGATACGCCAAGTGCCGCCAACCATTCGCGAGTTTCTTCAGCAATGAAAGTGAAGAAATTGATCAGCATTTGAGGTTCGCCGATGTAGTGCTCTTGGCGCAGATGATCCTGCTGAGTCGCAACACCGGTCGCACAGTTATTCAAGTGACAGATACGCAGGTATTTACAACCTAAGGCAATCATTGGTGTTGAACCGAAGCCGAAGCTTTCTGCACCCAAGATCGCAGCTTTTACTACATCAAGACCAGTTTTTAAACCACCATCAGTTTGAACGCGTACTTTGCCACGTAAGTCATTTACACGAAGTGCTTGATGCGCTTCGCTTAAGCCTAACTCCCATGGAGAACCCGCATGGTGAATCGAAGACAATGGAGATGCTGCTGTACCACCGTCATAACCAGAAATGGTAATAAAATCGGCATACGCTTTCGCAACACCTGCTGCAATCGTACCTACACCCGGTTCAGATACCAGTTTCACCGATACCATCGCTTGCGGATTGACCTGTTTCAAGTCAAAGATCAACTGAGATAAATCTTCGATCGAATAGATATCATGGTGTGGTGGTGGTGAAATCAGAGTCACACCTGGAACAGAATAACGTAAACGGGCAATCAAACCATTCACTTTACCACCAGGTAACTGACCACCTTCACCTGGTTTTGCACCTTGAGCTACCTTAATTTGCAGTACTTCTGCTGAAGTTAAGTACGCTGGGGTTACACCAAAACGACCGGATGCAATTTGTTTGATTTTCGAGTTACGAATCGTGCCATAACGCGCTGGATCTTCACCGCCCTCACCAGAGTTAGAACGACCACCGATGGTGTTCATGGCAATCGCAATCGCTTCGTGTGCTTCAGGAGATAGTGCACCCAAAGACATACCCGCAGAGTCAAAGCGAGGCAGGATATCTTCTACAGACTCAACCTGATCCACTGGAATTGAGTTGTCAGTTTTCAGCTTGAATAAGTCACGGATGGTTGCAATCGGACGATTATTTACCAGCTCTGCATATTCTTTAAAGTCCGCATAATTACCAGAACGTACTGCTTTATGCAATGAGTTAATCACATCTGGGTTAAACGCATGGTATTCCTTGCCGAAGACAAATTTCAGCATACCACCCTGATCGATTGGCTTACGGTTTTTCCATGCCAAATCTGCCAATTGCTTCTGGTCATTCTCAAGGTCAGCAAAAGTTGCACCCTGAATACGGCTCGGAACACCTACGAAGCATTTGTCCACAACTTCATTAGATAGGCCGACTGCTTCAAACAGCTGACCGCCACGGTAAGAAGCTACAGTTGAAATACCCATCTTAGACAGGACTTTCAGCAGGCCTTTTTCAATCCCCTTACGGAAATTGTTTTGTGCATAGACTGGATCACCCAGCAATTCACCTTTAGCAACCAGATCATTGATCACGTCATATGCTAAGTATGGATAAATTGCTGTCGCACCAAAGCCAAGCAGAACGGCAAATTGATGTGGATCACGTGCAAAACCGGTTTCAACAATCAGGTTCGCATCAGTACGCAGACCAGTATTGATCAGATGATGATGTACTGCACCAGTGACCATCACAGCATTGGCTGGCAAGTAACCTTCACGGATTTTCTTGTCTGAAAGTACCAATAAAGTTTTGCCGTCACGAATCGCTTGCGCTGATTCTTCGCAAATACGAGCAATTGCAGCTTCTAAGCCTTCAGTTTCAGCATAGTTCAGATCAATATCCGCAATCTCATAACCTGTACGACCTAGCGTACGGATCTGATGCATTTTTGAATTAGACAAGACCGGACTTGAAATAATCAGACGGTCTGCATGTTCTGGACCCTGTTCGAAAACGTTTTGTTCACGACCTAAACAGGTTTCTAGTGACATTACAATCGATTCACGTAATGGATCGATTGGCGGATTCGTTACCTGAGCGAACTGCTGACGGAAATAGTCTGATACATGACGTACCTGACGTGACAGAACCGCCATCGGGGTATCATCACCCATAGAACCCACAGCTTCCTGACCGCTTTCAGCGATTGGACGCAGCAACTGGTCACGTTCCTCGAAAGTCACCATGAACATTTTCTGTGCCGCTTTCAGGTTGTCACCTTTCAAGCCTCGCTCACATAGATATTCTTCCAGCTCAGGGCTACCTTGTAGACGTACAGCATTTTCACGTAACCATTCACGGTACGGACGCATACGTTTCAGGTGATTATTCACATCCTGAGTATCTAATACTTTACCGGTATAAGTATCGATCACCAGCATTTGACCTGGACCTACACGTCCTTTAGAAATGACATCTTCAGGTTCATAGCCCCATACACCGATTTCTGAAGCCAGTGTAATGTAGCCATTTTTAGTGATGACCCAACGTGCCGGACGCAAGCCGTTACGATCTAGCATACAGATTGCATGACGACCGTCTTGGATAACTAAACCAGCAGGGCCATCCCATGCTTCCATATGTTTAGAGTTGAACTCATAGAATGCACGTAAATCAGCATCCAGAGTTTCAACGTTCTGCCAAGCAGGTGGAACCAGCATACGTAGCGCACGGAACAAATCCATACCACCACCCACTAGAATTTCCAGCATGTTATCCAGACTAGATGAATCTGAACCAGTACGGTTTACGATTGGATTCAGCTCAGTCAGACCTGGCAGTAATGGGTTTTCAAATTTAGGCGTACGCGCCATTGCCCAGTTACGGTTAGCCGTAATAGTGTTGATCTCACCATTGTGCGCCAGGTAACGGAATGGCTGAGCCAGTGGCCAGCGTGGCAATGTATTGGTAGAGAAACGTTGATGGAAGACCACGATATGTGATGCCAGACGCTCATCAGCCAAGTCAGTATAGAAGTCAGCAATCGCTGCTGGCATCATCAGACCTTTATAGCTGATTACAGTTGAGCATAAGGTCGTCACATAGAAGTATGGATCACTGGTTAACTGCTGTTCAGCACGACGACGCGCAAGGAACAATTTACGGTTGAATTCAACTTCAGTCACACCGATTGGGCAGTTCACGATGACCTGCTCAAAAGCCGGCAAAGACTGCATTGCAATCTCACCGAGCGCATCATTATTCGTCGGTACAACACGCCATGCGATAACGCGACAGCCTTCTTCTTCAATTTCTTTCGTCAGGACTTGTTTTGCATGTGCGGCTAATGCTGGATCCAGATTCAGGAATACTGTACCCACAGCAAAAATCTCACTTAAGGTAATGTCACTTAAGCGTTTGGCCTCTTCACGGAAGAATTCTTTAGGCATTGCCAGCAATAGACCACAACCATCACCGGTCTTGCCATCAGCAGCAATACCGCCACGGTGGGTCATACAACTTAGACTATGAATTGCGGTCTTGACCAGATCATGACTGGCATCACCCTGCATATGGGCGATCAAACCGAAACCACAGTTATCTTTAAACTCATCCGGTTGGTATAAACCTTGAGCGGGAGCTACATTATTAGGCGATGGCATGTGCATAGCGTACCCTTCTTTTCACTAAGCCCGATAGGCTATTAAACAATCTAAATTCTGCTGTGCGTGACTGTCTGATTTACTCGGCAAGCTAAGCAGCTTTATAGAGCAAAATATCATTGAGTATCTTTTCAACATAATCCTTTTTCAGACGGAATGCATGAAAAATAACATTCATTTTGCTGATGGATAAGATAAAAATAAGCAACAAAGATGACAATTACGCCTATTCATCGAATCATTTTCGCGCCAAAACAGGGAGATTAATTCAATTCATGCACCAATAAAGCAAATTTCATGCCAACTTAAGGAGCAAAAATCAAAACAACACAAATGACAAAGATTTAGCCTACAAAAGGAAAATTATGATTATTTATGGTGCGTATTTTTTGCACCAAAAGCGCACATTTATAATAAAGATAAAGTGTCCGTGCGCTATTTTAGACCGGCCTAGTTAAATGGATCACTAATCTCGTTTTCTTGAGGTCGAGAATTGCCATTTGATGAGCGCGGACTTCCTTCGACATGACTTTGAGATTTCTGTACATCCACTACATTACCTTCCTGATCACGTCGAACAATCGTGGTACTCGTGGTGCTTTCTTTAGGGGTGACCACAGGTGCTGAAGGTTGAGCTTTCGGTCTTATCTGTACGGATTCATCGCCTTTCGGTAAAGGTACATTTTTCAACTGAATTTCATAAAGTTTTTGATTACTTGCCAGTTCTTCCGAACCCATACTGTTGACTAGACTGGCATATTGTTGCATGGCCACAACTTTAGGCTGGACGGATTTAGGCAGATTCAGATTGAGCACTGATAAAGCCTGTTGAGCTTCTGCTGCGGTTTTATACAGACCATATAACAATACATATTGTTCAGGCTGGTTCTCACCCGAAAGCCTTAAATAAACAAAAGGCTTACGATCCTGCTGCTTTTTCAGGAAGGTTTTTAGAATGGCTTCATTACCTACACGAAATAGCTCAATCGCATGCTGTTTCTTTACTTCACCAATATATTTGGTTCCGCGGAATTCAGGCTCATGACTAACATTGACAACAATCCGAGTATTGAGAGCAAGAGGCTTAACCTCATCAGAAAGTGCACCAAGATGGGTCATTGAGGCCACTTTTTCTGGTTGAATCTGTAATTCAACTTCCGTTTCCGGCTTCTTCTCTACTTCTACCACTTCATCTGTATCGGTAATAGCCCAAAAAACCAAGGCAGCAAATAGACAGCATACGCCACAGACCAGCCAGAAATAATGCTGAATCTTTTGCCAAGGGGTACGTAATGCTGTCATAAAAATTTAAACCTATGCCTGATGAGCTAAAATCGCCTGTTGCATCAACTCGACATCAAAGTCTCGAGTAATGACCGCTTTTCCAAGTTGCTGCAATAATACAAGACGAAGCTGCCCATTTAAAACTTTCTTGTCGTGAGCCATGTAAGCCAAGAAATCGTCAAGTGGGATTTTAGGACAAACAATAGGTAATTGCGCACGAGAAATGATTTTTTTTGTACGCTCAAGGTCTTCTAATGAAATCCAGCCCATGCGATGGGATAAATCTGCTGCCATCACCATACCGGTTGCTACCGCTTCTCCGTGCAGCCATTCACCATAACCCAGATAAGACTCAATCGCATGACCGAATGTATGACCGAGATTAAGTAAAGCACGCTCACCCTGCTCTTTTTCATCATTGGCTACAATACGAGCTTTATGTGCACAAGAACGATAAACCGCTTCGGCCAGCAATTGCTCATCACGGGCAATAAGACCTTCCATATTGGCTTCTAACCAGACCAGAAAATCTTCATCTCCGAGTAAGGCATATTTAATCACTTCAGCCAAACCGGCAGATAGCTCACGATCTGGCAGCGTAGATAGCTGCGACATATCTGCCAGCACCACTTGTGGCTGCTGGAAAGCACCAATCATGTTTTTACCCAGTGGATGATTAATACCGGTTTTACCTCCTACACTAGAATCCACTTGAGAAAGTAACGTTGTTGGCACCTGAATAAAATATACTCCGCGCTGGAAACAGGCAGAAGCAAAACCAGCCATATCTCCAATAACACCGCCACCGAGTGCCAGAACCGTACTGTCTCGGTTAAAGCCTGCCTCAAGCAATGCATCAAAAATTAAGTTTAGATGCTCAATATTTTTGTATTTCTCACCATCCGGCAAAATACAGGTCGCCACAGTTTTACCCAAATTTTCTAATGCAGCCTTATAGCGATCCAGATAGAGTGGTGCCACCGTATCATTACTGACAACCATCACCTTTTTGCCATGAATATAAGGCTCAAGCAATTCCTGAGGATTCAAGTTACTGCCAATAAAAATGGGGTAACGGCGTTCACCGAGTTCGACATATAAGGTTTTCATGAGGGGATAACCACTTTTTCAACTGAACTTATTTTTTTGGAAGGATGAGATTCAGAATACGCTGCGCCAGATCTCGTGCAGCTCCCTGATTGGTCTCAATGATGTAATGTGCGACTTCCCGGTACAATGGATCCCGTACTGCAAGCAGATCTCTGAGTTTCTGTTCAGGATTTTCGACTTGTAACAAGGGACGGTTTTTGTCGCGATAGGTTCGCTGAAGCTGAATTTCAACTGGAGTGTAAAGATAAACAACGATGCCTCGCTGCTTTAAATAATCCCGATTAGGAGCCTGAGTAATTGCGCCACCACCAGTCGCAAGCACCAGCTGTGGACGTGAGGTTAACTCATCAATGACAACAGTTTCACGATGACGAAAACCCTTTTCACCCTCTTTTTCGAAGATCCAGGGAATTGTAGCTCCTGTTTTCCGCTCAATTTCATGATCGCTGTCCAGAAATTCTCGTCCTAACAGTTCTGCTAAATGTCGTCCTACTGTTGTTTTACCGGCCCCCATCGGCCCTACCAAATAGATATTTGGCAGGGTTTCAAACTCTTTGCTTGGCAAGGAGTCACCTATTCATTTTGTTAAATTCAAAATATATTAATGATTTCTTGAAACACTGTCATTAACAATTCGAGGTGTAACAAAAATCAGTAACTCACGTTTGTTGTCCGCTTTTACATCTTTACGGAATAAACGGCCTAAATAAGGTAGATCGCCCAGGAAAGGCACCTTAGTTTGTGCATTTCGAGTTTCTTGCTCAAAAATACCCCCTAACACTACTGTTTCACCATTATCAACCAGCACATTAGTATTGATCTGGTTTTTATTTATCGTTAACTGTCCAGTGGGTGTCGGATTTCCTGGTGAGTCACTGGTAATATTCAACTCCATCTGTACCTTGCCATCTGGGGTAATACTTGGTGTAACGTCCAGACTTAAAGTTGCATCAATAAATTCAGTAGTTGAAACTGCATTCGCACCACCACCTTCTGCGGACTGATAAGGAATTTGGGAACCAGAGGCAACGGTTGCTTTTTGCTTATCAGCAGTGAGCACTTTTGGTGTAGAAATTACTTCACCATAACCATCTGCCTGTAGCGCAGAAAGTTCAAGATCCAGCATAAAATCAGAAAGGCTAATTAAGCCAAAAGCAATACGGCTTGCACCTTGACTAGTGACACCTAAATCCACATTTAGGTTATCTGGGCGTTGAATATCATAGGTAAATCCGCCTAAATCACTTTCTTGAGGATCTCTCAAATCCCATAGGGTAGTATCACTCCCCCCCACAAGAAGGTGATTATTATTGGTAATCCCTTGAGACAGGATTCCCCATTTCACACCCATTTCTTTAGTAAAGTCAGTGGTTGCACGAACGATACGTGCCTCAACCATTACCTGTTTCACTTGTACATCAAGTAGATCCACCATATTCCGGATTTTATCGATAAAAGGCTGGGTATCATTCACAATAATGGTATTGGTACGAGCATCAATAGAGATAGAACCACGTGAACTTAGTAAACTTTCTCTATCATCACCGTTACTTGTGCTATTCGAGCTCCCTGATCCTGATGCACTCTTATTTTGAGTAATCAGTTTTTCAATATCTGCTGCTTTTGCATAACTGAGCTGCATATATTCAGTTTGAATTGGTGCAAGCTTAACACTCTGTGCTAGTGCTTTCGCTTCTTCTTCTTCGGCCTTAATTAGTTCTGCCACTGGTGCAATCCAGATCACATTACCATTACGACGCTTATCCAGATTTTTGGTTTTTAACACGATATCTAAAGCCTGATCCCAAGGCACTTCTTTGAGGCGTAAGGTAATATTACCCTGTACGCTATCTGCAGCAACCATATTGATATCGGTAAAATCGGCTAATAATTGTAGAACTCGACGAACTTCAATATCTTGGAAATCGAGGGAAATTTTCTTGCCTGTATAAGCGACTGATTTAGGACGTAATGGACCCTTAACTTCTGGACGCTTCAAACTAATCGTCAGCTTATTATCCGTCTGGAAAGCCATATATTCATAACTTTCTGCAGACTGAATAGTAATTACACCTGAACCATTTTGATTGACTGCATCTACGGTTGAAACAGGCGTGGCAAAATCATTCACATTCAAACGTCGGGTCAAATGTGCCGGAATCTTGGAGCCCAGAGTCCGCACAATCACTTTGGTTCCCTGCTGCTGTACATCGACTGGTGTGTTCTGACCTGCCAGATCAATTACCACCAGTCCTTCACCTTGCGCACCCCGCTGGAAACCAATATTAGTAATCCCCTGAGCGACCTGCTGTTGTACAGGCTGAGCAATAGCGACTGGAGTGGCAGAATTAATTTTTAAAATAAAGGTATTGCCTTCCACACGCGTCGTAAATGCACCTGCATTAGCAAGATTCACTGTCAAACGAGAACGCTGTGCATCCGAGCTAACATCCACTGAACTGGCTTCAGCAGTTGCGACTGGAATACTAGACTGTTTTAGATTTTGTTGTGCCTCATTAAAATCCAGAATCAGGCGTGATGGAGATTCAAGCTGATAAGCTTGAGGCTGAGGTGGCAGACCGTTAAACATCACCCGGATTTCAGTTCCCTGTCCAGGAATCTGCATTGGCACCACATTGGTCATTGAAACTTGCGCACTCGCTGCTTGCATCACAGCAATCGCGACAGCCCCCATAGAAAACTGACGAAACACATGATTCATTGTATTAGCATCCCCAAAAATAAATTCTTTAATACTCTTATTCATTTTTATTCCTTAAAACTTATGGCGCTGGCCCAATCAAAACCAGACTTCGTGGACGTTCCACATATCCCTCACGGCCATCTGGAATAATCTCAATCAAGTCAATCTGTGTCGGCGTAATTCTCGTTACACGACCGTGATTAAGTCCCATATAGCTGCCACGTTGTATCCGTTCAATTTCCCCATCAGGCGTTTGAATCAAAGCCAGAATCTGCCCCGCCTGATTCCGCATACTGCCTTTCATGCTTAAAGTTTCCAGTGGATAACTCTCTAAAGGCTGTAATTGGCGTGACAAGTTTGGATAAACCCGCTTACCTGCCATAATTTTCAATTCGGCTGCTAAAGAGCTTGGCAGGAAAGGACTTTTCAGCTGATGAGCTGCATAATTAAACATTTCTGTCGGAATAAAATCCGGCGCCGGTTCAATTGGTAATGGTGGTTGATTACGAATATTGGCCATTTCCTGATTGACTGCATCAATTCTTGATTCGCAACCCACCAATAAAAATCCGAGCGTTAAAGCTGAAGTAATTTTAATGATATTCATTACTGAGCTCCCTGCGTATCAGTTGTAGCTGAAGTAGATGAAGCATCTGCATTGCCTACATAACGGTAGGTTTTCGCTTTCACTACATAATCAATAACAGGAATTTCAGATTTCTTTTCTTTATTTTCAGTTCCTGTAATGGTGAAATCATGCAGTGTAACGATGCGCGAAAGCCCTGCAATACTGCTCACAAAAGAACCAAAGGCATGATAATCCCCAGTGGCTTCAATCGCGATTGGCTGTTCAATAAAGAATTCCTGCTTGATTTCAGGTTCAAGACGAATATTCTTGAATTTCAGTCCAGAGTTCACTCCACTCAGGTTAATATCTTCCACCAGACCTGGAATTTCAGTTTCTTTCGGCAATTGTTCCAATTGCTGATTAAAACGTGCTTCCATCTCCTGCAACTGAATCTGATACTGCTGTAAATTACGCAGCTTGGATTCCTTTTCCCGGAATTCATTTAACAGGTTTTGTTCTTGAGCACTGGCTTGTGAAATTGCTTCTATCTTGCCGCGAATAAACCCGAAATACCCCAGCATAAAAACCAGAATAACAATAAAGATCCAGCAGGTAATTTTGACTGATAATGGCCAGCTACCATAATTATTTGGATCTAGTGTATTGAATTGTTGAAAGAATTTCTCAACTGTCATTTTTTTTCTAGGAACAGCCACTACGTCTTGGCTTAATTCATCGAATCCGTCATTACTCATGATGATGCCTCCGCTGTAGTTGTGGCTGGTGTTTGTCCTTCTTTAAGTGTTGGCTCAGCAATTTGATCCAGATCAACCGTGACCGTAAAGCTGCCATAAGATTCTTCTACTCGAGGAATCACTGAGGATGGCGCTTTATCTTTTGGCTCTTCAGCAACCAGAAAAGCATTCATAAATGCATTACGATACCAGGTGGAAGCTTCCAGATTACGTAGCAATTCAGCCACTGTATTCGGACTTTCCGCCTTACCTTCAATGGTGAATTTATCGCCGGTACGCTGGAATTTGGTAATGTACATATTGCTTGGTGTAACCCGTACAATTTCATCAATCAGGTGAACTGCGATCGGCCGTTGAGTCTGTAAACCCTGAATCAGCTTCATACGTTCAACAATTGCATTACGCTGGTCTTGTAAACCATCCAATGCTTTCAGCTGTACATCCAGATTCTGGTTAGTACTGACCACCAGCTGATTGGCCTGTTCCTGATCCTGAAGTTTTTGATCGTAATAGAACCAGGTTGAACCTGCTGCTGCCAATCCTAGAAAAAGTGCCCCTGCGCAAATCGCTACAAATTCATTATTTCTTTTAATTCTTAGCTCATCGCGCCAAGGGAGTAAGTTAATCTTTGCCATTAATCAAAACTCCTCAATGCCAAACCACATGCAACCATGAGTGAGGACGCGTCATTTTCAATTTTTTTAATATCAATTTGAGAAGAAAAGCCCATTTGCAGGAATGGATTGGCAATTGTGACCCGGTAGCCGAGTTTTTGCTGTAATAGTTTTGCCAGACCTGGAATATTGGCATTCCCCCCTGCCAATAAAATATGGTCAATCTCGTTAAACTGAGATGAAGAGAAGAAGAACTGTAATGAACGCGCTGCCTGTTGCACCACGGCATCCAGGAAAGGCTCCAGCACTTCGATGTCATAATCATCGGGTAAGGCACGGGTTTTTTTAGCACGCCCTGCTTCCTCAAAAGACAATCCATAACGGTTCTGGATTTCCTGGGTCAGCTGCTTACCACCAAAAACCTGCTCACGAGTATAAATGATCTTGTTATTCTGCATGACGGATAAAGTCGTCATACTATGACCAATATCCAGGATCCCGACAGTATTTACTCCCATCGGCAAGGTATCCGAAAACACCTTGAATGCATTTTCTAATGCAAAACTTTCGACATCTGCAATTTTTGGATTGAGGTTGGCAATTTGCAGTACTTCAGAACGCGCTTCAACATTTTCGATTCGGGTCGCTACTAACAGGACATTGACCCGGTTCGGATTGGTTAAACGGTCTGGCAGAACTTCAAAGTCCAGACTGGCTTCATCAAGTGGGAAAGGAATATATTGTTCGGCATCTTCACGAATCTGAATTTCACGTTCATCATCCGACATATCGGCATCCATTTCGATGATCTTGGTGATGACCATAGAAGTTGGAATCGCAAAGGCTGACTGACTGGACTGGGTATTGGCCAAATTAATCGCACGCCCCAACGCATCACCCACCGCTTCTGGATTTAAAATATTTTTTTCAACGACACTACTTTCTGGTAATGGGACTAAAGCATAACTTTCTACCCAGTACCGACCGTTCTTTACAGAGAGCTCTAAAACTTTAACAGAAGTCGAACTAATATCGACTCCTATTAACCCCTTATTTGGCTTACGATATAACCTGCGCACAATACAATTCCTATTATTTTTTTATCCCCAATAAAAACAAACTCACCAATCTGTGCCGGCCTATAATTTTATACAGATACAATAACTCATCTAACAATATGTATATCTAAAGGATATACTGACCGGTAATTAGTTTGCCATTAGCTCTTATTAAAACTTACTTGTTATGAAAAAGCTATCTTGTTCAGGCCTTGTTCATCCATTTTTTTTGATCATTATCATTATTTTGATCTCAATTCCGATGGGTTTCTATGGCATGTATCTCTATATTGCCCCATCTTTGCCTGAAATGTCTACGCTTAAAAAGGCACCTTTATTAAAGCCTTTACAAGTTTTTAGCTCAGATAATGAGCTCATTGCAGAGTATGGTGGCAAGCTTTCTGTTCCTGTGAATTATGAACAGATTCCGAAAGAATTTATTCACGCCTTCCTCGCTGCAGAAGATTCTAGTTTCTTCGAACACAGCGGGATCAGCTTTAAAGGCTTAGGACGTGCAGTCAGTGAAACTATTACCGGCTCTGATGTACAGACTGGCGGTTCGACCATTACCATGCAGGTCGCCAAAAACTACTATTTAAGTCCCGAACGTACTTTAAAGCGTAAGCTGACTGAAATTTTCCTGGCACGTAAAATAGAACAGAATTTAAGTAAAGAAGAAATTCTGACTTTATATGTCAATAAAATTTTCTTGGGGAAAAATGCTTACGGCATTGCGGCAGCAGCGAAAATCTATTACAACAAAAGTTTAGATGAGCTTTCGATTGCGCAAATGGCAATGATTGCTGGCCTACCTAAAGCACCTTCTCGTTATAATCCGGTGGCCAACCCTAAACGTGCATTAGAACGCCGTAACTGGATTTTAGGTCGCATGCTGCAATTGGGGTATCTGAATCAAAGCCAATATCAGGAAGCCATTGCTGAACCGATTAACCTGGATATGCCTGACCGCAGTACGCGTAACAAATTTCCCTACGTCGGTGAAATGGTTCGCTCCGAACTGGTAGAAAATTTTGGTGAACAGGCCATAGATTCAGGTTATAAAGTCTACACGACGATCCATAGTGAACGTCAGGCTTATGCTGAACAGGCGGTACAGGACGGTTTAGAAGCTTATGATCGTCGTCATGGCTGGCGAGGTGCCGAAGCTCATGATCAGCCCCTGCAAAATTTCCGTGTCTATGCCAATACTTATCCTGCTGAAGTGACCAAGGTCAATAATAATAGCTTTGAAGCGTTGATGCAGGATGGTACAACCGTAACTGTGCCTTGGTCAGGCATGTCCTGGGCCCGTCCTTATCGTAGTGCAGATAGTGTAGGTGCTGCACCAAGCAGAGCATCACAGATTGTCAAAGTTAAAGATATTGTTCGTTTAAGACCTAACGAGAATAAAAGTTCTTGGGCACTGGTACAAACGCCTCAGGTACAGGGCCAATTAATTGCATTGAACCCGAATAATGGTGCGATTGAAGCCATTGTGGGTGGTTATAATTTTTATCAATCCAAATTTAACCGTGCGACTCAAGGCTGGCGTCAGCCGGGTTCAACTATTAAACCCTTCGTTTACGCTCTGGCTTTAGAACGTGGTATGACTCCACACACTATGGTCAATGATGCACCGATTACTATTGGTAAATGGAGTCCGCGTAATTCGGATGGCCGTTATTTAGGGATGATTCCTTTACGTCGTGCTTTATATCTGTCACGTAACACAGTCTCAGTTCGTCTATTACAAACCGTTGGTATTGAGCGTACACGTCAGTTATTTATGGATTTTGGCTTGCAGGATAACCAGATTCCACGTAACTACACCATTGCTTTAGGTACACCTCAGGTTTTACCAATCCAAATGGCCACTGGTTATGCTACGTTCGCCAATGGCGGTTATCGGATTCAGCCACATTTTATTACGCGTATCGAAGATGCCTATGGTAAGACTATTTTTGAGGCTAAGCCTGAATATGCTTGTATCTCGTGTATTAATGCTCAGGAAGAAAGTCCTCAACCAACAGGCGCACTCACTCCTGATGATGAAGCAATTGAAATCAATAACAAAACCTTAGCACAGAAACCAGAGACACCAAAAATCTCGGCTGAAGACAGTAATTACCGTCAGGCAGAACGTATTCTAAAATCTAGCTCTGCTTATGATATGGCCAATATCTTGCGTGATGTGATTCAACATGGTACGGGGCGTGCTGCTTTAAGAATTGGTCGTAGCGATATTGGGGGTAAAACCGGTACCACCAATGATGCCAAAGATGCCTGGTTTGCAGGTTTTAATGGCAAACTGGTCACCGTTGCCTGGGTCGGTTTTGATCAGCCGAAGAGTTTAGGTCGACGTGAATACGGTGGCGTAGCAGCCTTGCCAATTTGGACCGACTTTATGGGGAATGCCTTAAAAGGCACACCAGAAGCTTGGGTTCGCCTAGATCGTAATGCTAAAGCACCAATTAACCGTAATAAAGTAGTGCAAGGTGAGCAGGAACAGTATGATCCGTCTTCTCCACCTTTAGCGACGCCTCTATATCGCCCTGCCCCGGTTGTAGCACCTAAACGACAAAGCAATGATTTTGAAGATTTGCCTGATCAGGAAATTCGCATACCGGATGATGAAAGAGTGGCACCAAGAGACCAGCCACTACAGCCAAATCGGGTGGTGGATCCTTTGGAAAACTTGATTGAAGAAATTGAATAATCTGAACCAATAAAAAATCCCTCATTATTGAGGGATTTTTTATTTCTAAATGCCCGATTTACTTCTTCTGAAATACATAAATCTGGAATTGGGCCATTAAATCGAATTGATCCTGCTGCTCAAGTGCCAGACGGCGTTCAGGTTTAGCTTTATAAGCATAGGGAGTCATAGCAATCAGGTTTTTTAAATCCGCTTGGGTCAAAGTCAATGGCGCATCAATCACCTGTTCAGTTACCAGATTAAATGCATCCTGCAACTGTTCGACAAATTTATGTGGTTCATGCGCTTTCACTTCCTCAAATAAGGCTTCCCGCATCGCATACAAATGTTGTGGTGCAGGTGTCACTACCATCAAATAAGATTTTGGCTTTAATACCCGCAAGATTTCCTGTTTCGGAATTGGGCTAAATAAACTGGTACACAGATCAATGGATTGATCCAGTACCGGCAAGGTTGCCCCTGTCCCTACCACCCAGGTAATTTCTTTATTCAGTTTAGCTGCAACCTGAACTGCATTTTTGGCAATATCTACGCCGACACATTGCATAACTTCAGCCTGCATGGCATTGGTGTAATAGCCTTCACCACAACCAATATCGAGCAGATTTTCAATCCGCAGCTCACGGATTTTCTTGACCACAGCCTGTTGCAAAGGCGCATAATGGCCTGCACTCAGAAATGCACGGCGTGCCTGCACAGATTCAGGCGTATCGCCCGGATTTTTACTATGTTTATGCTGCACCACATGCAGGTTCACATAACCCTGCTTGGCCACATCATAGCTATGCTGATTGTCACAGCGCCATGTACGTTCATTTAAGCGCAACTGCTCACGACAAACAGGACACATCAGTAGGTTCATTTTTTAATTTCTCCAAAACAAAAAAGCCGGCATGCGCCGACTTTTTCAAATGCATTTCTTAGCGTAATTTTAAGGTCATTAGACCCAAAACTACCAGCATAATCGTAATAATCCAGAAACGGATGACGACTTGAGTTTCACGCCAACCTTTCTTTTCATAATGGTGATGCAAAGGTGCCATCAGGAATACCCGTTTATTACGCATTCTTAATGAACCGATTTGCAGGAAGACTGAAATCGCTTCCACCAGGAATACACCTGCCATAATCGCAAACACGATTTCCTGACGTACCATTACGGCAATCGTACCCAGCATCGCACCTAAAGATAACGCACCCACATCACCCATAAACACTTGAGCTGGATGAGCGTTATACCAGAGGAATGCCAGACCGGCACCAATCATCGCAGCACAGATGACTACCAGTTCAGAAGAATATTTCACATAAGGAATATGTAAGTAGTTAGCGAAACGTACATCGCCTGCCAGATAAGCAAACACCCCTAAACCGGCTGCAACCAGGACAATTGGCATGATCGCCAGACCATCCAGACCATCGGTCAGGTTCACGGCATTGGATGCGCCATTAATCACGAAGTAAGTGAAAATAATGAAGCCAATTCCCAGCGGAATCACAGACAATGGAATGGTGTGATCCTTAAAGAATGGAATCAACACATCCAGCATGTTGGCAGTCACAACCGGATTCGGTTGCTGCTGTGCGATCACATACAGTGCAATACCAGCACCCAAAGAACCCACTGATGTCCAGAAGAATTTCTTGCGTGCAGGTAGACCGGCATTGTCTTTATAACGGATTTTAATCCAGTCATCCGCCCAACCAACGGCACCAAAAATCACCATCACCGAGAGCACGATCCAGACATAAGGATTCGTCAGGTCCGCCCACAGTAAGGTGGAGATCCCGATTGAGAGCAGGATTAGTACCCCACCCATGGTCGGTGTACCCATTTTCTTGGCATGATTCTCAGGAGCAAACGAACTTACTGCCTGACCATATTTTAGTGCCTGCAATTTGCGAATCATGATCGGACCCAAGACCAAACCGATAGTCATAGCAGTCAAAACGCTGAGCAAAGCACGTAAAGTTAAATAACGAACCACCTGAAACGTGCTATCAAAGCCCGCCAGCTGGTCAAATAGCCATAACAGCATTTAGAGTTTCTCCATCAATGCAGCCATTAATGTTTCCATATGGGTAAAACGCGACCCTTTAAATAGAAAAGACATTGGCTGGGGATGATGTGTTTCAATCAAATCAATTAAAAATGGTAAAGCCTGCTCCTGATTGAGGAAAGCCTGCATCTTCTTACCATATTGCGTACCACGTGCACCTTCTTGTGCAGCTGGAGCAAATTCACCCACAGCCACCACAAAATTAATGCCTTTGACCGATACCAGATCCCGACCAAGTTTATAATGCTCGATCGCGGCAGATGAACCCAGTTCACCGATATCACCGGTCACCATCACTCGAATACCCTGCTGCTGCGCTAAAACTTCAGCCGCTGCACGCATCGAGCTTGGATTGGCATTGTAGGTATCATCAATAAATAAAAAATCTTTGTGTGGAATAAAGTTCAAACGACCTTTGGCACCAACAGCCTGTTCAAGGCCAGCCACGATATCATCCAGACTAATACCAATCGCCAAAGAGAAAGCCACTGCTGCAGTTGCGTTCTGCACATTGTGTTCACCAGCAAATGGCAGATTTACAGTTATAGTGCCTTGTGGTGTATTTAACGTGAAAGTCGCAGATTGCGGATGTAGTTCTACGTCAGTTGCATAGACATCACCGCCCTGACCAAAACTTAGAGTCTTCTCGGTTTTGACGGCTGCACGAATCTGCTCGGCATAATCATCCGCTGCAGGCACAATCGAAGTTTCAGAAATATGTGAGTAGATTTCAGATTTAGCGCGACAAATCCCATCACGGCCACCAAACTCACCTAAGTGTGCAGTACCGATATTAATGATACCGGCCACATGAGGCTGTACCAGATTGGAAGTGTAATCAATTTCACCTTGATGGCTCGCACCCAGCTCCATCACCGCATACTGATGTTCAGCACGCAGTTCCAGCAACATCATTGGGACACCCAAATCATTATTCAGGTTACCGCGAGTGACTAAAGTCGGTGCCAGACGTGACAGGATACTGCCCAGCATTTCCTTGGTCGTGGTTTTACCGCTACTGCCAGTCAAAGCAATGACTTTAAGCTGTGAGTTTTGTTGACGACGATAAGCGCCAAGATGACCCAGTGCCAGACGAGTGTCTTCAACTACTAGCTGGCAAATATCTGCGTCAACAGGTTGGCTGACAATCGCGATTCCACAGCCCTTCTCAGCCACTTGAGCAATAAAGTCATGCGCATCAAAACGCTCACCCTTAAGTGCCAGAAAAGCGTCACCTGCTTCGGCATGACGGGAATCAGTTAAAATCCGCTTAATCTGGCCTTCAGGTTTTTTATCATTCAGCCAATAACCCTGAGTGGCTTGCTGTAACTGTTCAATTGTCCATGGCTCTAGAGGCACGGTACTTGTTGTTGAAGTATGCATGTAAAATCCTAATGCGCTGGAAATGCTAAATCACGGTTGTGATGCTGGGCATCAATCGCGGCCTGTACCTCGACCACATCATCAAACCAATGTCGCACCCCATCAATCTCCTGATAATTTTCGTGTCCTTTACCGGCAATCACCACAATGTCACCTGGCTGTGCCTGGTCGACTACAAAGCGGATTGCTTCACGACGGTCATGAGTTTCATGATAGGTTTTGCCTGAAAAATCGATACCCTGCTTCATGTCAGCGAAAATCTGGTTTGGATCTTCAGTACGTGGATTGTCCGAAGTCAGCACTGCAATATCAGCACCTTCGAGGGCCGCTTGAGTCATCAGCGGGCGTTTGCCACGATCACGGTCACCGCCACAACCAAAAGCAACCCAGAGTTTTTGACTGACATGGCGCTTCAGCGTAAGCAAGACCTGAGTGAGGGCATCTGGAGTATGTGCATAATCCACAACAAATAAACGCTCATCATCACGAATGACCTGCATACGGCCTGGGGCACCTTTCAGCTCGGGCACAGTTGCGATTAAATCGGCTAATGCAAAACCGGCTTGCTCTGCCACAACCAGGCTGGCAACCAGATTTTCGATATTAAAATGACCCAGCAAAGGACTATGCACAGTAAATGTATCTTGTGCAGTGATCAGTTTGAATTCAGCACCGGAAATACTGTACTGGATATCCTGAACCTGATAATCAGCTGCTTGCGACAAAGAATAAGTCAGAATTTTCGGCTGATTCGGATTGGCTTTTGCAGTATTCAGCATCACCTCTGCATGTGCGTCATCAATATTGATGACTGCAACTTTCAGAGATTCAAAGCTGAATAAACGCGATTTTGCTTCTGCATAAGCTTCCAGCGTACCGTGATAGTCGAGATGGTCACGACTTAAATTACTATAAGCCGCAATTTCAATCGCACAACCATTCAAACGGCCCTGCTCCAGACCATGCGAACTCGCTTCAATGGAAGCAAATTCCGCACCTGCCTGTGCATAGGCATGCAAGGCATTTTGCAATTGCAGGGCATCCAGTGTGGTATGAGAAGAGGCTTCCAGATTCGGCAAAATACCATTCCCTGTAGTCCCCATAACTGCACAGGCTTTGCCTTGCAGCATCAGCAACTCAGCAACCAGACGGGAAATCGTGGTTTTACCATTGGTGCCGGTCACGGCCAGAATACGGGTAGCCTTAACTGGCTGAGTCGCTTGCAGATAGCGCTTCTGCCATTCGCCCATCAAGTGACGGACATTGGGTACTACCAAAGCTGGAGTAACACCCAGCTCTTGTTCTGAAATCACTGCTAACGCGCCTAATGACAGGGCTTTCTTGGCATATTCTGCGGTTTTTTCAGGTTGAGACAAGCTGGTCAGAGCAATAAAAATTTGCCCCAGTTTAACTTTGCGACTGTCCAGTTCGAAACCCTGAAAGGATTGTCGCATCCATTCAGCAGGTTCTTGAACGGCGTAGAGATCTTGAAATGTAATGGACATTGATCACCTATTTACTGGACTTTGGGAGATTCTAAAGGTTTGTCCAACGGGACATTTAGCAGGCGTAAAGATTCCTGCATCACACGGGCAAAGACAGGTGCAGATACCATACCACCATAATAAGACCCTTGTGGATTTTCCACGACCACCACCATAGCAATACGCGGATCACTCACGGGTGCTACACCGGCAAATAAGGCACGGTATTCACTGGTTGAATAGCCTTTACGGTCGGCACGCAATTTATGCGCAGTACCCGTTTTACCTGCAACACGATAACCAGGTACGGTTGCACGGGTTGCTGTACCACCAGGCAAAGTTGCTGTTTCCATCATTAGCAGAACCTGTTCTGCGATTTGTGGATCAATCATCTGCTCGCCTTGTGGCTGTTCTTCTAACTTATATAGACTTAAAGGCACTTTCACACCTTTGTTCGCCAGCATGGCATAGGCATCAGCCAATTGCAGCACAGTCGCATTCAGACCATAACCATAGGCCATGGTTGCTACTTCAGACACATTCCATTTACTTGGCGGCAGAATCAAACCAGAACTTTCACCCGGAAATTTCACTGCGGAACGCTGACCAAAACCCAGACGTTTATAGAAAGTCGGTAAAGTTTCATACGGCAGTGACAAAGCTAATTTAGCTACACCGACGTTTGATGATTTCTGGATAATCCCACCCAATGTCAACTGACCATAGTTATGCGTATCACGAATAGTGTGGTTTCCGACCCGCATACTACCTGGACTCGTATTAATGACCGAATTGGCCGTATATTTCCCGCTCTCTAGAGCCATCGCCACAGTTAGCGGCTTCATGGTTGAACCCGGCTCGAAGGAATCGACAGCGCCACGGTTACGCATTGCGTCTTTATTTAATAAGCCATTCTTGTCATTCGGGTTATAAGAGGGCCAAGAAGACATTGCCAGAATTTCACCGGTTTTGACGTCGACTGCAATCGCTGTTGCGGAGCGGGCATTATTGGCGACGCCTGCTGCAGTGAGTTCACGATACATAATGTACTGTAAACGTGAGTCGATACTCAGGGTAATGTTTTCACCTGGCTCAACTTCTTTAATCACTTCCGGTTCTTTAACGCGGTTGCCTTTTTTGTCACGGATAATCTGCTGTTCACCATCCTGACCGGCAAGACGGGTATTCAGCTGCATCTCCAGACCTTCGATCCCAATTCCCTCACTATTGGTCAGACCAATAATCTGGGAATTTGGCTGGGGCTGAGGATAATAGCGCTTATAGTTTTTCTCGGTATACACACCTTGGAAATTACGCTTCATGATCAGTTCCGCCTGTTGTGGCGGCACTTCTTTTTTCAGGATCAGATAACGTGAACGTGGACGCTCTTCCATCTTTTTGCGCAATTCAGCACGATCCATACCCACTGCATCAGCCAGCTCATCCAGATTCAGGTTTTTATCTGGGAGTTGACGTTTCAGTTTACGGCTATTCGGCTCTTTCTGTAGTGCCAGCATGGTTTCATCATAGAGTTTTTTATTATCAAAATAGTCACGTGGGTCAATCACGATTTTCATAATCGGCGTACTGATCGCCAGCGGAATACCATTACGATCATAAATTACGCCACGCATGGCCTTGATGGTATTGGTTCGCAGAATATTGGCATTGGCTTTATTTTGCAGAAAATCCTTATTAATAATCTGCACATAGAAAGCTCGGCCGATCAGTGTCACAAAACACAGCAGCACCACGGCCCACATGATGTAAAAACGGTTGATATAAACATTTAAGGCATTTTTCTCGGTGACGGACTGCTTTTTACGTACCGGTTGCTTCTTTCTCTTGTCTACCATGTTCGAGCGCTAGCCTTATTTTTTCTCATCTGAAGGTTGTGGTAAGGAAATCACGACACTCTGTGAAATCGGAGGTGAATACATCCTTAACTGGGTCACTGCACGGGTACCAATCTGCGCGGTCGCACCGAAAGTCTGCTGTTCAATCAGCAAACGTCCCCACTCTGCATTCAGGTCATCCCGTTCACGCAGATAGGCACTCAGTTTGCGGTTATCCTGACGGTATTCAAAGACCTGGAAGACGACAAATACCGCACTGATAAAGACCATCAATATCAATATGAGGTAAACAATGACTTTTTTCAGCCATAACTTTTCTGTTTTTTTATCAACCACTTCAGTTTTCATGATGTGCCTATTAAGCTAAACGTTCTGCCACGCGCAGCCATGCGCTACGTGAACGAGGATTGGCTTTAACTTCCTCATCACTTGCCTTGACCCGGGCGATTTTCTTTAAACGTCGCGTATCCTTTTGTTGTTGCGGCATTCCCCAGCCTGAATCTTCTTCAAGCGTTGATTCTTTTTGAATAAACTGTTTAATCAACCGGTCTTCTAATGAATGAAAGCTGATCACAGCCAAACGTCCCTCTGGTTTTAAAATTTCAACCGCTTGAGGGAGGAAAGTTTCAATATCTTCTAATTCTTTATTAATAGCAATACGAATTGCCTGGAAAGTTCGGGTGGCAGCATGTTTATTTTTTTCCCATTTTGGATGGGCAACTTTCACAATTTCCGCCAGTTTGGCTGTGGTATCAATATATCCGGCAGCCTTGATCGCTTTGGCTATACGACGACTATAACGCTCTTCCCCATACTGAAAAATCACATTGGCCAGTGCTTCTTCTTCAATATCCACCAGCCATTCTGCTGCAGTCGGACCTTGCGAGTTGTCCATACGCATATCCAGCGGACCATCTTTCATAAAGCTAAAACCGCGTTCTGCCTGATCCAGCTGCGGTGAAGACACCCCTAAGTCAGCCATCACACCATCTACACTTTCAATCCCCTGCTCAGCTAATGCCTGTTTTAAATCAGCGAAGCTGGCATGGATAATATTAAAACGTGAATCTTCCTGTTCCAGTTCTGCGGCAACAGCCAATGCTTGCGGGTCTTTATCGAAAGCGTAGACGCGTGCATTTTCATCCAATTTGGAAAGCAATAAACGTGTATGCCCACCGCGGCCAAAGGTTCCATCCACATAAATTCCCGTATTGCGACCAGCCAGTAAGGCATCAATCGTTTCGTGAAGTAATACAGAAATATGTGACATAAAAACTCAATCAATAGGGCGAAAAATTTAACTGCACATTATCACTCTGTTTAGCTAAAGCTCCAAACGACTTTTTGTAGATAAATATTAATTTCTATAGAGAAAACCGTTTTTATTTTTCGACAGCCGATAAAAAAGCCTCCATCGAGGAAGCTTTTTTATATTTTAAATTTATTTTCTAATCAACAGATTAACGCTTCGAGTTATAGATCTGGTCGAAGATTGCGCCATTCACAAAGTGAGTTTTCTGTGCATTGGCCCAGCCACCGAATACTTCATCAATGGTAAAGGTTTTAATTTTTGGGAACTGTGATGAATATTTGGCTAATACTTTCTCATTACGTGGACGGTAGAAATGTCGTGCTGCCATGTCCTGACCAAGTGGAGAGTAAAGATAGTTGATATAACCTTTAGCTAACCATTTATTGCCATTTTTATCTACGGTACGATCTACGATGGCTACAGAGGGTTCAGTCAGAATGGTCAAAGATGGATAAACGATATCAAACTTATTTTTACCGAGAGTTTTTTGTGTTACTAGGGCTTCATTTTCCCAAGTTAACAACACATCACCAATATTACGTTCAGCAAATGTGGTCATCGATGCACGTGCAGCAGAGTCCATCACTTTGACGTTTTTATAAAGCTTGCCGACAAATTCTTGGGCTTTGGCTTTGCTACCACCCGGCTGTTTCTCTGCATAACCCCAAGCTGACAGATAGACCCAACGTGGCAAACCACCAGTTTTCGGATTTGGTGTAATAATTTCTACACCCGGTTTAGTCAGATCTTTCCAGTCTTTAATTCCTTTAGGGTTACCCTTACGCACCATGAAGACAATCGTTGAAGTATAAGGTGCAGAATTATGCGGGAACTCTTTTTGCCAGCCTGGCTGAATCTGACCAGATCTTACGATCTCTTCAATATCGTTTGCCAATGCCAAGGTAACCACATCACCTTTTAAACCGTCGACCACAGAACGGGCCTGTTTACCTGAACCGCCGTGTGACTGTTTAAAGTTCACATCAATACCGGTTCGTTTTTTCCAGTAGGCACCAAAAGATTTGTTGAATTCGTCATAGAATTCACGGGTTGCATCATAAGAAACGTTCAGGAATTCACGATCCGCGGCTTGGCTCGCAGTTGCAGTAAATGTCAGACCTGTTGCCAATAAGGCAGCACTAACCAGTGATTTTAATTGAGTTTTCATAAGAGCATCGGGAGATTATCTTCATTAGATATAACTATATGAAATAAAATTATTTTTCGCAATTGAGCAAACAAAGTGCATACAGGATAATATTTAGTTATTTTTTGTTTTAATTTCATGTTTTATATAATAAAAATATCTAGATTAAAGGCTTATTCTATTTTTATAGCATTTTATGCTTTAGATATAAAAAAAACGGATAATAAATTATCCGCTTTCTACTTATGATTCAGTAATTAGAATTATTTACGGTTTTCCGCAGAGATCTGATCGTAGATCGCTCCATTCACAAAATGGGTTTTCTGCGCTTTTGCCCAGCCGCCAAAGACTTTATCAATGGTAAAAGTCTGGATTTTTGGGAATTGCGCCGCATATTTTGCTGCTGCTTTGGCATTACGTGGACGGAAGTAGTATTTCGCTGCCAGCTCCTGCCCTTTTGGTGAATATAAATAGTTTAAATAACCTTTGGCCAAATTACGGTTGCCATTTTTATCTACGGTCTTGTCGACAATCGCCACTGAAGGCTCAGCCAGAATGGAAATCGAAGGATAGACAATTTCATACTTATCTTTACCCAGTCCTTGCGTAGCCAATAACGCTTCATTTTCCCAAGAGAGTAATACATCGCCGATCCCGCGTTCAGCAAAGGTCGTTAAGGAACCACGCGCACCTGAATCCAGTACTTTGACATTGGCATAGAGTTTTTTCACCAGTTCTTTGGCTTTGGCATCATTACCACCCGGCTGTTTCAAGGCATAACCCCAAGCCGACAAATAAATCCAGCGCGGTGCACCCCCAGTTTTTGGGTTTGGCGTAATAATTTCAACGCCTGGTTTGGTTAGGTCATTCCAGTCTTTAATCTGTTTTGGATTGCCTTTACGAACCAGAAATACAATCGTAGAGGTATAAGGAGCCGAATTACTTGGGAACTCTTTCTGCCAGCCCTTTTCAATTAAGCCTGCATTGACAATTTCTTCGATGTCATTGGCCAGTGCCAAAGTGACTACATCAGCCTGCAAACCATCCACCACAGAGCGTGCCTGTTTGCCTGAACCACCATGCGACTGTTTGAAATTGACCGCTTGCCCAGTTTTCTGTTTCCAAAACTTGCCAAACTCTTTGTTATATTCCTGATAGAATTCACGGGTCGGATCATAGGAAACATTGAGAAAGTCTTTAGCAGCATAGCCAGGAATGGCACTTCCGCCAAGTAATACTAAAATAGTAGAAGTTATTATCTTTTTCATGATGGGCACTCATTGCTAATTTACTCAGCACTATATAAACAAAAAAATTACTTAACAATCATGTGTTTATAATATTTTATCCAATCATATTCTATTTTTGATATATATGCTCACAATTCATTTCGGATACATTTTCCCCTAAAAATTTAATATCCTGCTACAATATAAGACAGTTCTTCACGATCTCTACACAGTTATCTGTTACAAATAGGCAACTTAAATGTGGAAATTCTGAGATTTAGTAATTTTCCACAGAGAAATATTAGTTTTTTGTAAAAAATGTGACTTGGTTCTACTTTTTTATATCTGAATGTGATTAGATTGTAGCCAGTATTATAACAACATTTTTAACAAAACAAGATTAACCAGAGCCAAGGAGGAAGTTTGGATATGAAATTTAAAATATTCACAGCCAGTATCCTAAGTCTTATCATGCTGTTCTCGATTCAACTTGGCCATGCCGTAGTTGTAAAAACAGAGCTACCTAAAGCCTCTGTAAGTGCAATTGAAGTGAAAACCTCACCAATTGAAAAAGCAATTCAGCAACATAAAGCTGATAAAAATGCTTTTCATACCGAGGATGAACTTAAAGCGTTGACTGCGTTCAAATCAAATCCGACCCAAAGCTTTTTTGCAGCTCAAAACCTGCGCTTTACCCGTTTTGTGCAAAGTATTTTTTCTCCGAGCAATTCATAAGACTTAGTTTTAGTTCTCCACATTCGTTATATTTTGCTCATCCTGAAAAGCCGCATCATTCAATGTTGAATAAAGCATTAAGTGATGTGGCTTTTTCGTTATAATAGCTGCAATTTTATATTTAAGATTAGATCCGGTTATGACTGTTCGTACTCGTATTGCACCTTCTCCTACCGGTTTCCCGCATGTGGGAACTGCCTATATTGCCCTGTTCAACCTGTGTTTTGCCAAACAGCACGGTGGCGAATTCATTCTTCGTATTGAAGATACGGATCAGCTGCGTTCTACTCCTGAATCTGAAAAAATGATTCTGGACTCCCTACGCTGGTTAGGCCTGAACTGGTCAGAAGGCCCAGATGTCGGTGGTCCACATGCACCGTACCGTCAGTCAGAACGAATGAGCATCTATAAAAAATACGCAGAAGAACTGGTAGATAAAGGTCATGCTTTCTACTGTTTTGCAACAGCGCAAGAACTGGATGAAATGCGTGCTGAACAGCAGGCTCGTGGTGAAACTCCACGCTACGATGGCCGCGGTCTAAAACTGTCTAAAGAAGAAGTGGCACGTCGTCTGGCAGCTGGTGAACCGCACGTGATCCGTATGAAAGTGCCGACTGAAGGGGTATGTACCTTTAATGACATGCTCCGTGGTGAAGTAGAAATTCCATGGGCGCAAGTCGATATGCAAATTCTGCTGAAAACTGATGGTCTGCCAACTTATCATCTGGCAAACGTGGTTGATGACCATCTGATGCAAATTACTCATGTAATTCGTGGTGAAGAATGGATTCCATCTGCACCAAAACATCAGTTGCTGTACAAATACTTTGGTTGGGACATGCCAGTCCTGTGCCATATGCCGCTACTGCGTAACCCGGACAAATCAAAACTGTCTAAACGTAAGAACCCGACCTCAATTAACTACTACAAAGATATCGGCGTATTGCCAGAAGCATTGCTGAACTATCTGGGCCGTATGGGCTGGTCAATGCCAGATGAGCGTGAAAAATTCACTTTGGCTGAAATGATTGAACACTTTGACATTAACCGTGTCTCTCTGGGTGGCCCAATCTTTGATGTTGAGAAACTCAACTGGTTAAATGGCCAATGGATTAAAGCTCTCTCTCCTGCTGAACTGTTAGATACCTTACTGGCTTGGAAAGCAGACCGTGCCAAACTGGAAGAAATCGCTGCTGCAATTCAACCACGGATCAATCTGCTGTCTGAAGCAGTGAACTGGTCAGCGCACTATTTCAACCATTTCCCGACTTTGACTAAAGAACAGTTCGAAAGCAAAAAACTTTCTGAAGAACAAGTGCGTCAAAGCCTGCAATTTGCGATCTGGCGTCTGGAAAGTCTGTTCACCTGGAACAATGACACTGTCAGCCAAACGCTGATGGATTTGGCGAATCAGATGGGCATTAAATTACGTGACTTTATGCCAGCGTTCTTTATTGCCATTGCCGGTTCAACCGCTTCTACCCCAGTCATGCAGACCATGGTTACCATTGGTCCGGATCTGACTTTTGCCCGCCTGCGCCATGCACTGGAAGTTGTGGGTGGTCCTAGCAAGAAAGAAGTAAAAGCTTGGGAAAAACTGAATGAGAGTCTGAAACTGCCGAAAAATGAAGCAGTTGATCAAGCTTAATTTATTTTTTAGTTGACGGCTGAGCGTTATATCCATAATATAGCGCTCACACAGACTGGGGTCATAGCTCAGTTGGTAGAGCGCTACAATGGCATTGTAGAGGTCAGGAGTTCGATCCTCCTTGACTCCACCAAATAAGTCTTGCTTTACCTGTGTATTTGCCTCATTTGTCCCTATCGTCTAGAGGCCTAGGACATCGCCCTTTCACGGCGGTAACCGGGGTTCGAATCCCCGTAGGGACGCCATATTCAAGATGGCAACATCTTAATAAAAAACCCAAGCATTGTGACTTGGGTTTTTTATTGTCTGTCTGTTTTATATTGGCGGTATTTCGGTTTTTGCGTATCTTCCGATAAAATAATCAGTAATTTAGAATTTTGGAGTAGTAATGCAATATCGTTGCCCTAAATGTCAAAGCCCAAAAATCATGCCCGTTGCTCAGCCAGGTCAACCGGCGGCGCGCCCAGTCGTGCCTAAAAGCCTGATCATGCTGGTGCCTGCCCTGTTTGTATTATTGCTGCTGGTCATCATTAGCATCGCGATGTGGATTTTTGGAGATGGTGCAGGTACGACTTTACAGACCGCTACTGTGATCGTGTTTATTATCTGTCTGATCGCAGGCTTCATGTTCTATAAAGATTTGCCTGATTTTAAAATTTCCATGCAGGCTTTCATGCAAAGCCAAAAGAAATGGAAATGCCGTGAATGCAATCATGAGTGGGAAATCTGATTTCTAGAGTTCACTCATTTTCAAAGCCGAAAAATCTTGCATGTTTATGCAAGATTTTTTATTAGGGTCTGTTGACACTTACTGTTCATAATTAACCCTATAAAGGTAGCCATAAAAATATACAGGCTAAAGCAACAGAACTTTGATAATTTCTTTTCAGCTTGTCATATCGAGTAGCTATT